>JAPKXP010000095.1 GCA_026394745.1 Candidatus Altarchaeota archaeon | reverse complement strand
CGTCAAGCACGTATCTCGTGTACTCCTCGATAGCCCTCGGAGTAACGTTCGAGATTACTGAGATAACCCCGCACGCCCTTATCCCCGGGTCGGTCATCATCGCTAAAGTCAGCGGGTCGTCTCCGGAGAATATGTTAAAGTCGTCTCCAACCAGGCTCCTGGTCCTCCTCATCCTGTCCAGGTTTCCTGTTGCCTCCTTCACCGCGACGAAGTTCTTGAACTTGTCCCTGAGTATCGCAAGGTCCTCAGGCTCGATAACGGTCACGCTCCGCCCGGGTATTGCGTAAGGTATCATGTCGGTGTCCGGGAACGCTTCAGCTATCACGCTGTAGTACTCTTTCCTAAGCTCCATCGAAGAAGGCTTGTTGTAATAGCAGTCCACAAGCAGGACGGCGTCGACTCCTGCGGCGACGGCCTTGTCGGTCTCGTAAATCGCCTCGTCGGTGCTGTTGCTGCCTGTCCCTGCGATTACCTTGCAGCCGCCCTTCGCGTACTCAACAGACTTCAGTGTGACTCGAGAATGCTCCTCGTGCGTTACGGTCGCGGACTCTCCTGTGCTGCCCATGGGCAGTATCCCGGTAATGCCCTCCTCAATCTGGAATAGGATGTTCCTCTCCAGCTGATTCCAGTCTACGTTGAATTTCCCGTCGAATGGAGTGACCAGCGCAGTCCAAGCTCCAGTGTATTTTAAGTTCATTTAAGTGAAATCACCCCTCCTTTATTATTAGACGCAATCGTTAATTAATATTATAAAATGTGCGGGATATCTGGCTACGTTGGAAACGGAAACGCCCCTGAAATATTGTTTGACATGCTCAAGAAGCTGGAGTACCGGGGCTACGACTCAGCTGGTATAGCGTACATCACAGGCGACGGAACGATACACCTGCCGAAAGACAAGGGCAAGGTGGATGAAGTCCGAAGGAAGCTTAGGCCGGAGCGCCTGAAGTCCACTATCGGAGTCGGCCACACCCGGTGGGCGACCCACGGCGCGCCATCGCAGGTTAACGCACATCCTCACGCAGACTGCTCTGGAGAGATTGTCGTCGCCCACAACGGAATCATCGAGAATTACGTTGACTTGAAGAGCGAGCTTTCCGAGTTAGGGCACAAGTTCAAGTCCGAGACTGACACCGAGGTAATAGCCCATCTGGTCGAACACTACATGGCATCGGAAAAGAGCGTCCTATCCGCTCTCGAAAAGACTCTCGAACGCCTTAAAGGCAGCTTCGCGATAACCGTGATAACGTCGCGCGAGCCTGACAAGATTTTCATCGCAAGAAACGAAAGTCCAATGCTCGTTGGCCTCGGAGTCGGCGAGAATTTCATAGCCTCCGACGCCCCGGCGTTCCTGTCTAAGACGAAGAAGGCGCTGATACTCGAAGACATGGACTACGGGTTCGTGAGCAAGAAGACCGTCGTCATAAAGAATCTTTCAACGCGAAAGGAAGTCAAAAAGAAGGTGCACAAGATAACGTGGGGCGCGTCCGAAGCGGAAAAGGAGGGGTTCCAACACTTCATGCTCAAGGAAATCCACGAGGAGCCTAACGCCGCAAGAAACGCGCTGTCCGCTGAAAAGGAACTGGAAGAGATCGCCGGGAAGCTCGCGAAGAAGACTCGCATATGCTTCGTCGCCTGCGGCACCGCATACCACGCCGGCTTAGTGGGGAAATACATCCTGGAGAACTACGGCATACCTGCGGAAGCCTTCGTCGCCTCGGAATTCAGGTACTCCACCGTGGAAACGATGGACGACAAAACCGGCGTAGTGTCGATAACACAGTCCGGCGAGACGGCGGACACCATAGCCGCGATAAAGGGCGCGAAGAAAAAAGACGCCTACATAGCTTCAATAGTCAACGTCGTAGGCTCTAGCGTAACCCGAATCTCAGACGACGTGGCGTACATCAGAGCCGGCCCGGAAATCGCAGTAGCCTCCACCAAAGCTTACATCGGCCAGGTGTTATCCTGCACTCTACTGTCACTGCTGGTCGCACGGGCTAAAGGCAGAATCAGCGCCCACGAATTCGAGCACCTGAAGTCCGAGCTGAAAAACATTCCCCGCAAGATAAAGGAGGCGGTTGAAAACAGGAGGATAAACGAGATTGCCGAAGAAAACGCCTCAACAAAAAAATTCTTCTTCATAGGCAGGAACATAAACTACCCGACCGCTTTGGAAGGGGCGTTAAAACTCAAGGAAATAAGCTACGTGCACGCTGAAGGATACCCTGCAGGCGAGCTAAAGCACGGGCCGATAGCCATACTCGACCAGGACACGACCGTCCTCGCAATAACCGCTGAAGGGAAACTCAGGGACAAGATGCACTCCAACATACAGGAAGCCAAAGCCCGCGGCGCCAAAGTCATAACCGTAGGATTCGAATGCGACTTGGACGTACCCAAGACCGACCCCCTGCTTTCACCCATACTAAACATAGTGCCACTGCACATGCTAGCCTACTACATCTCAGTTCTGAAAGGCCTAGACCCGGACAAACCCAGGAATCTAGCTAAAAGCGTTACCGTGGAGTGAAAAACCCCGTTTTTATGATTTAAAGAGGCCCAGCAAATTAATATTGATAATAATGAAAGCGATGGTCGTTGCCGACATCCACGGCGACAAGGAAGCCCTTATGCAGCTCCGAAACTCCCTCATCGGCAGGGACGTCGAATACTTCTTCCTTCTGGGGGACTACAGCAGGGGATTCAAAGACCCTGCTGAAAACGAAGCCGACATACTCGCTATAGTAGACATACTCCTAAACTTCCAGGTTAAGGCAATTCCTGGCAACTGCGACCAGAAAAAGACCCCTGAAATACTAAACAAGTTCGGGGCGAACCTCCACAACACCGTCCTAGAGTTCGATGAATACGCAATAATCGGGCTAGGCGGCAGCAACCCCACGCCATTCGGCACGCCATTCGAGTCAAGCGAGGAGGAGATATACGAGAAACTGAAAAACATGATAACGTCGACTAAAAACAAGAGAGTAATCCTGATGGTCCACGCGCCGCCCAAGGACACTAAATGCGACCAAATCAAGAACGGCGCTCACGTGGGAAGCGCCTCAGTACGCAAGATAATCGAGGAGTACAAGCCGGAGCTGGTGTTGTGCTCCCACATACACGAATCAGGGGGGGGAGAGGACTACCTAGGCAAAACCAGGGTACTGAACCTAGGTAGGCTATCAGAAGGGAGGGCTTACATGCTCGAGGTTGGTGGTGGGAGGACTAGCATTGAATTCTACACGGGATTATAATATTAAAATACAAAAACCAATGTTTAAAAGATGAACACTAGACCAGCACTCACCCTAGCTGTAGCCATACTCCTGCTTACCACGGCAGCCGAGGCCAAGAGGGTACTGTTCTACGAGGTCGGCACAGGAGGCGACTACACCATAGAGTCCGGGTACAGCGACTTCGCAAAGGAGCTTAAAAACAAGGGCTACGACGTCGCGTCCATAACCAAAGGCGAGTTAACCAAAGAATCCCTTGAAAACTACGACATGCTGATAATACCTAACATGGGTAAAACACTATCCACCGCAGAAGTTTCAGCCATAATAGAGTTCGTCCTACAGAAAGGGCGGGCAATATACCTGGCGGGAGCAGGCCCGTCCGCCAACCAGATAACAATACCATTCGGCGTAACCATTGACGAGGGAGTGCTCATAGACCCAACAGATCAGATTCCAGCGCTCAACGACAGAAACAGCTTCACTATAGACCGCTTCGGCGAATACCCTGGCATGTCCACGATACGCCAAGGAGTGACTAAGATTGGCTTCTACCAAGGGTCAGGGATAAAGGTCTCTGGAAGCGCAAGGATTATAGCTCAAGGCAACTCAGACACCTACTCTGATACAGGCTCTTTTGCCTCTGGAAGCTACCCTCCAGTAGCTGCCGCAGCCATATTCGGCAACGGCCTAGTGTTCATGACAAGCGACGCCGACTTCCTAACCAACAAGTACATAGGCGACTACAACAACAAACGGTTCGGACTCAACATAATAGACTGGCTCAGCATATCCGAGTCAGCGCAGCCCGGCAACTCCACACAGGAGCTCCAGTACATTATAGCTGAAAAGAAGCTTGAGATAGCGAGGCTTGAAAGTCAGGTGAAGCAGCTTGGCGACGAGAAGAACAGCCTACTACAGCAGAACAGCATGCTGTCAAGGCAGCTGGCCGACACCCAACAGCAGGTGCTGGACATCCAGTCCGGCATGATAGGACCCCTAAGCAAGACCAACTGGGCTATCGTAGCCCTCGGAGTCTGCGTTCTTTTCGCGGCAATAATCATCTCCAAGAAAAAGCAGGTTACGCCGATTGCGACAACAGCACCAGTTAAGGATGAGGACATACTAAACGAGCTTGGCTACGAGCTTGACAAGGCCGATAAGGGTAAGACATCGGCTGCGGCTTCCGCAAAAAAGGATTTAGACAGCGAACTAGACAACATAAAGCTCTAGAATACTCTACTTTGTTATCCTGATTTCCTTCTTCTGAGAGCTTATTTTCGTCAGTATGTTCTTCAGCAGGCTGTCGTCCACCTTGGCAGGCAGCTTTCCAGCCTGGTATAATTGAATCAGAAGTATCTCAACCTGCCTTGCGAACTCAGGCCTCGCAACGCGTATGTTCCCAAGCCTCTGTAAAGCGTCAGGGGTGAGAATCTTATGGACTATCAAATCTATCTGCTGGTTTATCTCGCTGGCTCGCGTATGCTCCTGAAGCTTCTCTTGATGTGCCTGCTGCTGCATTAACGCGAGCTCACGCAGCCTCTTTTGCCGTAGTTCATCCAAATCGGACATAACTCACTTCTTCAGAATCGAGGTTGACAAGGCGTCCAGGTATTTCCGCCCCTTGGCAGTAATCTTACGGCCGTCCCTGTCAGACTTCTCCGTAAAACCCAAGGCATCCAAGTCCTTGAGTATGGTGCGTATTATCTTGCCGCCCGCGCGCCTGAACTCCTCTGGCTTGACCCCGCGGTGTTTTCTACCGCCGTATACTGTCCTGAGCCTCTGGACTCCGACAGGACCGTCAACGTATACCTTCCTGAGTATAGCAGCGCTTCTGGCGAACCACCAGTCTGGGTCTTCAGGCTGCTTCTGCTTGTGGACTCCAGTCTTCACGTGCATGGCCCAATCAGGCATCTTCATACTGATGTTCTCCTTGAGGTCTGACGCAGCCTTCCTTATCAACTCGTCCGATTTAACGTCGTAAACAGTTGCCATTTTATGATCCTAAATCTTGTATCTGCATAGCTCCTCCTTCTTGAAGAAGAGGGGTATCTCTCGCTCCGCAGCCTCCTTGCTGTCCGAAGCGTGTATTATGTTCTGGTCTATCCTTAGGCCGAAGTCGCCCCTGACGGTGCCCATGTCGGCTTTCCCCGGGTCTTTGTCGCCTATGATTTTCCTAACTAGCGCGATTGCGCTCTCCGTGTCAAGGACATCCGTGTCCAAGACCGCTATTGCGGAGGGCGAGGATGTCATGTCCTCAACGAGCTTGTTGAAGTATTCCTTGCCATTGTGTTGCTCATAGAGCTTTTCTGCAGTCTCCTTCGGGAGCTGCATTATCTTCATGCCTGAGACTCTTATGCCGTGCTTCTCGAATCTCATAAGTATCTCGCCCAAAAGCCCCCTCAAGATAGCATAAGGCCTGATTATGATTAGGGTCTTCATTTTACTTCGCCTTTTTCTTCGAAGTCTTGGGTGATTCTTTCTTGGCGGGCTTCTTTACAGCATCCTTCTTCACTTCGGTTGCTGGCTTCTTTTCCTCTCGAGCAGGCTTAGCCTCTTGCGTCTTTGACGAGGCTGCGGCAAGCTTTAGCCTTGCCTCCTTCTCTTTCGCATACTCTCTAGTCCACTTGACCTTGCGCGGCTTCCTGCCGAGCTTAATCATGTTCTTCTCGCACTTGCTTGTGCAGAAGTAAAGCGCCTTGCCTTTCTTGGTGACTAGTATGACTTCGCTCCCTTCCGGAATGCCCCAACCGCAAAAACTACAGTCCATTTTTATTAAGTTAGGGGTTTAGCTTCCCTTTCAGTTTCCCTGAGGTCGAGTATGTCTCCTTCCCGGACCGGGCTTCTGACGTTGCGTCTTATAACGCGGCCCTTGTTCTCGCCCTCGTTGACCTTGCACATGACCTGGATGACTTCCCCATAGATTCCAGTCCTGCCTATTATCTTTACTACTTCAGCTGCGAC
>JAPKXP010000026.1 GCA_026394745.1 Candidatus Altarchaeota archaeon | reverse complement strand
CGATCTTGATCGCCCCCCAGAAAACCGCGTAGAATTGCGGAACGTCCAGCATCAGTATGATGATCCGGTCATCGACCCTGACGCCCAGCTCCCGGAGCGCATTGGCGGTCTTATTCACCATCTTCTCGATGTCGCCGTCGGAGAGCTTTGTGGATGCCGTTATGGTGATTCTCTGTTCTTTTCCTGTGCCTAGGTCTTTCGCGGAAACGTGCATTATCCCGTTGGCGTCGATGTCGAACGCGACCTCGATTTGCGGTATTCCTCTTGGCGCGGGTGGTATTCCCACGAGGCTGAACCTGCCGAGCGTAGTGTTGTCCCCTGCCATAGGCCGTTCGCCTTGCAGCACGTGCACTTCCACGCTGTTTTGGTTGTCGACTGCGGTGCTGAATATCTGGCTCTTTCTCGTCGGGATTGTGGTGTTCCTGTCAATTAGCTTCGTGAAGACTCCCCCTAAAGTCTCGATGCCGAGGCTTAGCGGCGTCACGTCCAGCAGCAGTATGTCTTTCACTTCGCCGGCTAAGACGCCCGCCTGTATTGCCGCTCCCATCGCGAAGCACTCAATCGGGTCTATGCCGCCTTCAGGCTCCTTGCCGAAGAACCGTTTGAAAGTCTCCCTGACGATGGGCATCCTGGTCGGGCCTCCGACGAGGATTATCTTGTCTATCTGGTTTTTCGAGAGCTTCGAGTCGTCGAGGGCCTGCTGCATCGGGTGTATCAGCCTCTTGAGTATGTCGTCTATGAGTTCCTCCAGTTTCGCCCTAGTCAAATTCAGGTCGAGGTGCAGCGGCTCGCTGCTTTGGTTTATCGTTATGTAAGGCAGGTTGATGCTCGTGGACGTCGTGCTTGAGAGCTCTATCTTCGCCTTCTCAGCGGCGTCCCTGACTCGCTGCATCGCCTTCTTGTCCTTCCGAAGGTCTGCGCCCTCCTGCTTCCTGAACTCTTCGACTATGTAGTCTACCAGGTGGCTGTCCATGTCCGTCCCGCCAAGCTGCGTGTCTCCTGAAGTCGATATGACCTCGAATACAGACTGTCCCATCTCCATGATGGTGACGTCGAAGGTTCCTCCGCCGAGGTCGAGGACCGCGATCTTCATTTCCTTGCCTTCCTTGTCGAGTCCGTAGGCGAGCGCCGCTGCCGTCGGTTCGTTGATTATCCTTTTTACTTCGAGTCCTGCGATTTTTCCTGCGTCCTTGGTTGCAGTCCTCTGGTTGTCGTTGAAGTATGCTGGGACCGTTATTACTGCTTCAGTGACTTTGTCGCCGAGGAACGCTTCGGCGTCCTCCTTGATTTTCTGGAGTATCATGGCTGATATCTCCTGGGGGGTGTACGTCTTGTTGTCTATCGTTATCCTGTAGTCGGTTCCCATCTTCCTCTTTATCGCCATGATGGTTCGTTCAGGGTTGGAGGCTGCCTGCCTTCTCGCAGGCTCCCCGACGAGGCGCTGCCCGTCCTTTGTGAAGGCGACGTATGACGGGAAGGCTTTTCCGCCGAGGGTCGTCCCTTCGGTGGACGGTATGATTGTCGGTCTTCCGCCCATCATCGCGGCTGCTGCAGAGTTGCTTGTACCCAAATCTATTCCTATAATCTTAGGCATTTCAAACCACCTCCTTTCTTATTGAAACGATTACTTTCGCCGGTCGTAGTAGCCGGTTTTTGATTGTGTATCCTGATTGAATCTCCTCTATTATCGTGTGGTCTGGTTTGTCGTCTCTTTCCACGGATTCCACTGCTTCGTGCCTTGAAGAGTCGAACTTCGCCCCGACGGAATCGATCTTCAATACTCCCTTGTCCCCAAGCATCTTTCTCATCTTTCGCATCACGGCGTTTAGCCCGTTGAGCGTCTTCTTGCACTCCTCGGTCTGCGGGATGCTGTTAACGGCAGCTTCCATGTTCTCGTATACTTCTATTGTGTTGATTATCATGTCGTCGCATGAGCTTTCCGCGAGCCCATGCCTCTCTTTTTCGGAATGTTTCATGTAGTTCTGGAAGTCGGCTTGGGTGCGCTGCAGCAGCTTTATGCTCTCTTCCAGCTCTTTTTCTTTTTCCAAGAGCTTTTTAGTCAGTTCCTCAATTCCTTGGCTTTCGCCTGTTTTCCCTGTTTCTACTGTGTTTTCCTTGTTTTTCTCAGCCATTCTAAATTGAAATTAATTATAGGTTTAGCTGTATATAACACATCTTTAAAGTATAAAAAACGAATAACTTACATAAACATGAAACTTATAGAAGCACTGGCCTTAACAGCGATAATCATCTGCATGACATCCCTCATTGTATCCGGCGCATACTTCGATTACGGCACCACCGCGAAAGCCACGCGCGTTGTATCCTGCCTACTGGGCCTCATAGAACGAATAACACCCTACATCATGTTCGCTTTCCTAGTCTACGCCGGAATCAAGTGGATGGGCTCCGCCGAGAACAGGCAAGAAAGACTACTAGCAAAAAAACAGATAATGATGGCGCTCATCGGATTCGCATGCGTCGTCGGACTACTGGTCACGGCTGCATGGCTTGGAATACCAGCCGACCCGGACTGCATGGGCGGCGGAGTGCCTGGCGGAGGAGGCGGGGGTACTGGCTGGCCGTTCCTTCAACTGCCGCCGGCGCATTCCACGCAGACCGGCAGCACAGCGCTCGCATTCGCTATATTCGAATTACCAAACTAAAGAATTAGACTCAGACTCTGTGCTTCTGGCTCTCAGACACCACCACTCCAGTGCCTGGAATAAACTGCACTGAGATAGGCCGAAGCGTGTGCTGTATGCCCCTCAGCTGTATTATCTTCATCGTGCGCATGTCAAGCGCCTCGTTGAAGGCCAGCAGTATGGAGCCGTCGACGCCGAAGTTGACGAAAGAGTACTTGTCGCCCTGGTGCTCGGTCTCCTCGCTCAGTATGTAGGTCGTGATGCCCTCCTTCTTCAGCATCAAGAGTATGCGCGAAAGAGCCCTCCTAAGCTCCTCAGGGTCGTGGCTGCTTGAAAGGTCGCAGAACATTGTCGCGAAAGTCTGGAGGCCGTCTATCACCACCCTTTGAATGGTCTGTCCGCGTATGTCCAGTATCCTGTCCTCGATGTAAGCTGCCGAGTCCAGGCTCTCCTTGTCCGGAATCTGGACTTTCTTGCCGTCCACAATCTGCACACTATCCTTTGCCGTGATGTGCGGGCTGAAGTCCATGATTCGTATAGCATCGTTCTTGATGTGGGATTCAATGTCAGGGAAAAACTTTTTGCCATATCTCATAATCTGGTCGCTGGACTCCTCGAAAGTCAAGTACATGCCTCTCTCGCCGAGGCGTGCGCCTTGGATGATGTATTGCAGCGCAAGAGTAGTCTTTCCGGTACCAGGGCCGCCTTTCAACAGTATGTTGACTCCGCGGTAGACTCCGCCGCCGAGCATATCGTCAAGCTCCTTTACTCCGGTGGGCAGCCTCTCCTCTTCCATCAATTAAAGCTATTGCAAGTCGCGCCATAAAAATGGGGGGAAGGGGGTTAGCCCTCCACTTTCGGCAGCTTCTTTAGGCTTTGGTTTATCAGTTCCTCGGGGTACTCGTAGTCCACAAGCTTCCTTTGGTGGTACGCGTCGTACGAGGCCATGTCGAAGTGGCCGTGGCCGCTCGCGTTGAAGACGATTACCTTCTCCTCTTTCTTCTTCTTGCACTCGAGCGCGACGTCAATCGTCGCCCTGACTGCGTGCGCGGTTTCTGGAGCCACGATGATTCCCTCGGTCCTCGCGAACAGTTCAGCAGCCTCGAACACGGGGTTCTGGTGGTAGGCGAATGCCTCGATTACCTTCTCGTTTGCTAGAAGCGAGACTATCGGAGACATGCCGTGGTAGCGCAGGCCTCCGGCGTGTATTCCCGGCGGGATGAAGTCGTGGCCTAGGGTGTACATCTTCACTATCGGCGCCATCTTTGCGGTGTCGCCGTAGTCGTAGGCGTAAAGTCCTTTCGTCAGGCTCGGGCACGCCGCGGGCTCTACTGCGATAATGCGGGTGTCTTTTTTCTTGCCCTTCAATTTGTCGTGGACGAACGGGAAGCTTATGCCTGCGAAGTTGCTGCCTCCCCCGACGCATCCTATAACAACGTCGGCTTCGTCGCCGGCCTTCGAGAGCTGCTCTTTCGTCTCCAGTCCGATTATCGTCTGGTGCATGCAAACGTGGTTGAGCACGCTGCCTAAGGAGTACTTGGTGTTCTCGTGCTTGACTGCGTCTTCAACCGCCTCGCTGATTGCTATGCCGAGGCTTCCGCTGCATTCGGGGTCTTTGGCGAGTATTGCCTTGCCTGCGTCGGTGAGCGTGCTCGGGCTTGGCACCACCTTCCCACCCCATGTTTCCATGAGTATCCTCCTGTATGGTTTTTGGTTGTAGCTGACCTTGACCATGTAAATCATGCATTCCAGGCCGAACAGTTTCGTTGCGAAGGCGAGCGCGCTGCCCCACTGTCCTGCGCCGGTCTCTGTCGAGAGTCTTTCGACGCCTTGCTTCATGTTGTAGTACGCCTGGGCTATCGCGGTGTTGGGCTTGTGGCTTCCCGCCGGGCTTACGCCCTCCCACTTGTAGTAGATTTTCGCAGGAGTCTTCAGCTCCTTCTCGAGCCTGTGGGCGCGGAATAACGGGCTAGGCCTCCAGAGCCGGTAGATATCCCTTACATCCTCTGGGATGTCTATGTGCCTGTCCATGCTGACCTCTTGCTTGATGATCTCCATGGGGAATATCGGGGCAAGGTCCTGCGGCCCTATCGGCTTCCCGGTGACGGGGTGAAGCGGCGGCGCCAGCGGCTTAGGCAGGTCCGGGCTAATGTTGTACCATTTCTTGGGCATCTCGTTCTCGTCCAGCAAAATCTTCGTTTCCTTCATCAGCAATCACCTTTGATTTAGTATATTCTTATCTTTGTTTTAAATCATCCGCAGGCGCGCCTCATGGCGGCTGCGAACGACTTTATCCTGTCGAGCATCCTCCTTTTGTTGCTTATGTTCTCTTCGATTATCTTGACTATGGCGCTTCCGACTATCACGGCGTCCGCGCCGTATCCTATGACTTTTTTAGCGTGCTCTGGCTTGCTTATGCCGAATCCGACTGCGACCGGAAGCTTGGTTTTCCTTTTCACCCTCCTCACCAGGGCTCCTAGTTTTTCGGACAGGGTATCTCTCGCCCCAGTCGTTCCCAGCAACGCGACGACGTAGACGAACCCTGAAGCCTTCTCCAGTATCCTGTCCATGCGTTCCGGGGTCGTCGTCTCCGAAACCAGGAATATCAGGTTCACATTGTTTCTCCCGCAGGCTTTCGAAAGCTCCCCGGACTCTTCGACCGGGACGTCCGGTACTATCACTCCAGACACGCCAAACGTCCTGCAGGACTCCGCGAATCTTTCCACGCCGTACTGCAGTATCACGTTGTAGTACGTCAGGCACACCAGCGGCACGTCGTATTTCCTGCTTAACGTCTCGGTTATCCTGAAGTACTTGTCTGTGTTCATTCCCCTGGCAAGGCTCCTCTCGCCAGCCTTCTGTATGGTCTGCCCGTCTGCTATAGGGTCTGAGAACGGAAGCCCGAGCTCTATAACGTCGGCGCCTGCTTCATCCAGTATCCCTGCTATGTCGAGCGTGTGCTGTATCGTCGGGTCTCCTGCGGTGACGAACGCTATGAAAGCCTTCCTGTGCCTCCTCTTTAGTTCGCTCAACCTCTCCCCAAGTTTGTTCACAGTCTCACCCCCAATGCTTCGGCTATCGTGTGCACGTCTTTAT
>JAPKXP010000068.1 GCA_026394745.1 Candidatus Altarchaeota archaeon | reverse complement strand
AGAATATTTTTGGGCGGAGCGCAAGGATACGTCATATCAGAGGGCACGCAACACAACCCGAAGCCAGGGTTCGGGAACATCGCAGTCACCGGAAACTTAAAGAAGATGAGCCTCGACTACATAAGGGGCGTTACGATACCTAAATACGGAACCTCGCTTTTCGTAGGCATAGGAATCCCGATACCAATACTAAGCGAAGAGAATGCCAAGTCCGTGGCGGTAAGCAACGCAGACATAAAGACGAACGTTTTGGACTACGGAGTGCCAAGACTGCAGAGGCCAGTCCTTAAGGAGACAAGCTATGAGGAACTCCTGTCAGGAGAAGTCGAGATAAACGGCTTCAAGGTGAAGACGTCACCGCTCTCAAGCCTGAAGATAGCAAGCAGGATAACGAAGACTCTGAAGAAGTGGATTGAAGCGAAGGAATTCTACCTTACAGAGCCTGCGGAACATCTTCCGTCAGACACCGTGTTCAAGCCGATGAAAGTCAAATCCAAGACTCCGCCAGTCTCTGAAGTCATGAGCACGCCGGTCATAACCATAGGCATGGACGGAACGCTCACCGAGGTCTCCAACCTGCTGGTGGAGAACTCCATAGACCAGGTCCCCGTAGTGGACGGCGAAGGAAGGCTCGCGGGGATAATAACGTCGTGGGACATAACCAAGGCGACCGCCGAAGGAAAGAAGGACCTGAGGGACATAATGACGACGGGAGTAGTGTACTCCAAGCCGAACGAGAGTCTTGAGGAAGTGTCAAGGAAGCTTGAGAAGTATTCAATCAACGCGACCCCGGTTGTGGACGAGAGCAAAAAGGTCATCGGCATAATAACGCTGACCGACATCAACAAGATTTACAGGAGGATGACGCAATGAAAAAGTACATCCTAAGATACCCTGAGAACATCATATCCAAGCCCATACTCTCAGAAGCCATAGTGAAGACCGGCGTGATGGTGAATATCATTATCGCGAGCGTCGAGCACTCGAAGGCAGTCATAATCATATCAGTGGTCGGCGGGAAGAGCGAGGAGGAGAAGATAGTAAGCTTCCTGCGGAAGAAGGGAGTCAGTGTCGAGAGCATCGAAGCCAACATCATAAAAGACGAGTGGAAGTGCATAGACTGCGGTGCATGCTACGGGATCTGCCCGACGAAGGCGATTACGCTGGACTCTGAGAAGGCGATGGTGCTTGACAACAACGAGTGCATAAGGTGCGGCTCGTGCATTACAGCCTGCCCGACCCGGGCCCTCAAGATGCAGGAAGCCTGAGCATGGAATGGTTTCTCGAGTACGGTGAAACGCGACTTAAGATTGTCTGCGACAGGGATTTCCAATCTGAGTCTCTCGGCGAGCTTGTGAGGGCGTACGACGGGCTTGTCGCGTACATCAACAGGAATCCTTTGTTCAAGGTTTCCTATGAGCCTGTTCCTGTCGATGCGAGGGCGCCGAAAATCGCGCGGATGATGGGTGATGCCGCGCATATTTGCGGCGTGGGTCCGATGGCTTCCGTGGCCGGGGCGTTCTCCCAGGTTATCGGCGAGTTTCTTGTCGGCGAGGGAGCGAGCGATGTTGTCGTAGACAACGGAGGGGATATTTATCTGCGGCTGAGCAAGGAGAAGCTGGTGGGTCTTTATGCGGGGGCTTCTTCGGCATCAGGCAAGCTTTCTTTGAGGATTAAGCCGGGCGATACTCCGGTCG
>JAPKXP010000156.1 GCA_026394745.1 Candidatus Altarchaeota archaeon | reverse complement strand
TTTCCTTGTTGGGTGTACTCGTTGAAGTAGTCGCTGCATTTCTGCTGGAAGTGCATGTCTCCTACTGCGAGTACTTCGTCGAGGAGTAGTATTTGGGGGTTGGATTGTATTGCTGTTGCGAATGCTAGTCGTACTTGCATTCCGCTGCTGTAGTTTCGTAGTTTCGTGTCTATGAATCGTTCTAGTTCGCTGAATTTGATTATTTCGTCTATTTTCCGGTTTATTTCGCGGGTGCGCAGGCCCATGATTTTGCCGTACAAGTAGATGTTTTCTCGTGCGGTGAGGTCTTGCTGGAATCCTACGCCCAGTTCGAGGAAGGATGTTATTCTGCTGTGGACTTTGATTGTTCCTGTGGTGGGGCGTAGTATGTTGGTTATTAGTTTCAGGAGGGTGCTTTTTCCGCTTCCGTTTCCTCCGATTACGCCGAGGCTCTCTCCTTTTTCGACTTTGAAGTTTATGTTCTTCAAAGCCCAGAATTCCTCGTTTCTCCTGTGGCCCTTGAAGGAGGCGACTATGCTGTCGTAGAGGGTGGTGGTCTTCTCGTAGGGTATGATGAACTTTTTGCTTACGTTGTTGACTTCGATTACTGTTTCCATTTTTTAGACTTCCTCTGCGAACCGCGGCTCCAGGCGGTGGAATATGAAGTAGCCGATTGCGAATATGGCTATGTAGTATGCGAATCCTGCGAGCAGTCCCACGAGCGGGCTTGGAGTCTGGTAGATTAGGAGGTCTCTTGAGGATACAATTACTATTGCGATGGGATTTAGCATGTAGAGGCTCAGGTATTTTTCGGGTACTATGCTTAGGCTGTAGACGATGGGGGTGACCCAGAAGCCCGCCTGCAGAACAACATCCCATATTTGCACGATGTCGCGGTAGTAGACGTAGAGTGCTGAGAGTCCGAGGGAGATTCCGAGTATGAGCAAGAATTCTTTCAGTATCACGAGCGGGAATAGGAGCATTGTGTATGAGAATTCGGGTTTTAGTACAAGTAGGATGACGAAGAACATTGCCAAGGTGCATATGGTGGTGTATAGTTCGGTCAGGCATAGGCTTAGCACCACTATTTCACGCGGAAAATAGACTTTCTTTATCATGGAGCCTCTTCCGACTATGGACGTTAATCCTATCATGGTTCCTCTGGCGAAGAAGTTCCAGAGTACTATGCCGAGGAGGAGGTATAGTTCGTAGTTTGGTATCGTCACGTTCATGAACACGTGGAATACGACATACAGGGTGAGGAGTATGAAGAGCGGGTTCAGGAGGGACCAGAGGAATCCTAGTACCGAGCCCCGGTAACGGAGCTTGAATTCAGACATGCTGAGGCCCCATATGAGGCTTAGGTAACCCTCTAGCGTCCTCTTCATGATTATAACCATTGAATCGGATAATATAAGATGAAGGTCGCTGTTTTCCACGATTACTTTGGGTCTGTTGGAGGCGGCGAAAAGGTCGTCTTGACGCTGGCCAGCCATCTTGGCGCGGACGTCATCACGACTGACGTGGACGAGAAGACTATCGTCAAGGCCGGCTACAAGTGGACGAACTTCATAAGCCTGGGTGACACCATCAAGGTCCCTCCTTTCAAGCAGATTTCAGCTTCCTTAAAGTTTGCTTTATGCGATTTCGCGGGGAAGTACGATTTCTTCGTCTTCAGCGGGAATTGGGCGCATTACGCCGCTGGAAAGCATCATCCGAACTTGTGGTATTGCCATACGCCGGTCAGGATTTTCTACGACCTCTACGAGAGGAACGTCAGGGCTATGGGTTTCCCTAAGATGCAGCTTGCTGAGGCGTGGATTGCCCCCCAGAGGCTGGTGGACCAGCATTACGCATCCAAGGTTGGCAAGATTGTGACGAACTCGAAGAACACTCAGAAGAGGATAAAGAAGTATTACGGCAGGGATTCCGTAGTAATTCATCCGCCGATAGACACCGAAAAGTATGCTTTCAGGAAGTACGGGGACTTCTGGCTTAGCGTGAACCGGTTGTATCCTGAGAAGCGGGTTGAATTGCAGTTTGACGTGTTCAGGAGGCTTACTGGCGAGAAGCTTGTTGTCGTCGGTGGATATAATAAGGGAGACCACTCGGAGCCGTACGCGAGGAAGCTTCTCGAGAATAAGCCGGATAACGTGGAGGTCTTGGGGATGGTCTCGGACGAGGAGCTGAAGGACTTGTACTCGCGCTGCAAGGGCCTGCTTTGCACTGCAGTGGACGAGGATTTCGGGATGACGCCGGTGGAAGCGATGGCGTCCGGGAAGCCGGTTGTTGCGGTGGATGAAGGCGGATTCCGGGAGAGCGTCATCGACGGGTCTACGGGAAGGCTTGTTAAGGCTGATGTTAAGTCTCTGGTTAGCGTGGTTAAGGAGGTCGGTTCCAACCCACAGCTTTTCAAGCAGGCGTGCTTGGCCAGGGCGGCGGATTTTGACACCAAATTGTTCATAGCCAAGATGAAGGCGGAGATGAATTGGGTTTAAATACTGATTTTGACAATTATTTAATGAGGTTTGGCTGTTTTATTGCTCTAGGTGGTTTGTCTCGAAAATGCCACCAGTGAAACTAGGATACAGAATCTTTCTGACGCTCGCTTCTCTCACCTTCTTTATCGTCGAGGCTAGCGCCTTGCCCACGGGTTTAACTGGAGACGCAAAGCCGTATTACATCATGCTGCTCATGCTCGCTTCCATCCTGATTGCCGCACTATATCTGAAGAATAGGAATGAGGCGCCGATCGAGGTCGTTGGTTTGGCTTACGACAAGGATAAGCACAAGATTGAGCTTACGGTCAGGAACCGGAGGGGCCAGCAGTATTGCATGAAGTCTGCTCTCAGGCTGGTTCAGACTCCGGAGGAGTACGTTAAGGAGAAGTCTTCCGACGGTGCTATTCCTATGGCAGCGGCGAGAATGTCTACTGGGGATAGGAAGCTCTACCAGCTGTTGTGCGAGGACGACAGCGCGCTCGTCATAAACCCTTACGAGACTAAGACGCTCATTTACGACATACTCTTGCCGAAGGATTACGCCAACATCAGCCCAGACCACAACGTTGAGGTCAGCATATCCTACGGCGAAGACAAGATCAAGCCGGCGTACTTGCGAAACACGCCTGTTAAGGAGAAGAAGATTGAAGTGGCGGAAGCCGAGCCTTTTGAGCTTGAGATAGACGAGCTTTCACTCCTGGAGGAGTTGTTGACTGCAACCAGGAATGCGCCATCTGAGTCCATAGAAAACCACATTAAAGACAGGAATAATTTTTCGGCGTGGGTGGGCAGCGTAGTAAAGAACGCAGAGCTGGCAAACAAACTTGGAGAGATAAATTACACCAGCCCTGAAGAGACTAGAGTGAAGATTATGGACGTGATAGGCGCGAGGGTTGAGGCGCTCAAGCACCCGTTCCTCAGGAAGGTTCCGAAAGAGAAGTCGTTCATACTCAAGGTCGACCACGGCGAACTAGTCGGTGAGGCGCTGCACCTTGAAGGTTTGCTGGAGCATTTGAAGAACGCACCCCAGGACGCAATAAGGTTCCACACGAGGAGCGGCAACGACTTCTCGGTCTGGGTGGCTGACGCGGTAGGAGACCGCGCGCTCGCAGAATCCCTGACCGGGATAGACTACTCAAGCCCTGAAGCAAAGAACGCTCTGGAAGAAACGATTGAATCAAGGATTAAGGAACTGAGGAATTAATTTTACTTTTTCTCGCGGCCGATAGAAACTTCCCGCACTACTTTAGCCAAGTCCGACCTGATGTCCTCAAGGTAAACGTAAATCCTGAAGACGAGGTAGTAGGCGCCGATAATCCCGATGACTATCATAAAGTCGAGCGGACGCTCCATGCCGAAAAACTTGGTGACCGCCTGAAAGACGTCGGGGAAAGCGAGGAACACGATGACCGAAGACCAGACGAAAAACCACATGACGAACATCGGCCAGCTAAGCTTCCCGGACCTGAAGCCCAGGAAAGCCCTGCTTAAGGCAAACAACGCGAACACGACCGCGATAGCTTGAATCAACGACAACTGTAAGCCAAACATCTCAACTACCTCAGACTCCTCGCCAGGGTCTCGATGAAAATATGGAAGCCATGCTTGATTCTAGTCCCCTTAGCTATTGAATGCTTCGTATAAATAATGTCGACCGGAACCTCGGCAAGACGCAGCCTGTTCTCCCGAACCTCCAAAAGAATCTCCGAAGACACCGCATACTTGTTCGAGCGCACGCGGATCATTTCGATGGCCCTGCGGTTGAAAGCCCGCAGGCCGCTCTGGCTGTCGCAGTACGGAGCCCCGAAAAACAATGAATTAATTACATTCAAGAGAAAATTCCCCAAACTCTTGCTCACAGGCTGATGCTTCCTCGCGGAACCGAAAGCCGCGGAACCGTTGCCGTTCAGGCACCGGTTGCCGATAACCACGTCAACGTCGCCCCGCCCCAAACGCTCAAGAATCTTCAACGCATCCTTGGGATTATG
>JAPKXP010000070.1 GCA_026394745.1 Candidatus Altarchaeota archaeon | reverse complement strand
ACTCTCTCGTCCTCCATTTCACGCATTTTTTCGCGCGCTCTGTCGCCAAGCGCCGTCCCTACGGTTTTCACAGTCTCAAAAACACTAGTGCCCTCATGTTCCCGAAACCGCCGGTAGCCGTCAAGAACGCCACTGACCTCATCATTTCTCAAAAGCGTGTGTATCCTGTCCGCAGCACCATCCCATCCTGAGATACCTCCCAGGTTATCCCTAAGCACCCTCAAAATCTCGTAGTGCGACTTTACTATCTGCTCGCTCGTAGGATGCCCGACCTCGACAGAACTTACCAGCTTGGATACGGCACCCATTATCATGCCTAACTCCTCTCGTCTGACTCCAGACCCTTTTGTTCCGTCCCTCATCAAGTCCGGAATCTGGTGTTGCGGCACTCCGCGGCTTTCATCCGGGCCTTGCCTGTGATTTACTCTCATCCCGCCGTGATAACATTCCTCTTTTTATTAGGATGTCCAATAATCATATGCAATTGTATATCTTTGAACTTTTTTTTAGGAGTAGATACCAATTGCATATATCAAATTGTCTATCCTTAAAGTTAAATCGTTAGGCAATTTGCTATAAAATCAAATGACAAAAAAAGTTGCAGTGCTGTCTGGCGATGGGATAGGTCCTGAGATTATGGCTGAGGCGTTGAAGGTTCTTGAAAGGGTTGGCGTCAAATACAACCTGAAGTTCGAGTTCACCGAAGCCGATGTCGGCGGCGTTGCGATAGACAAGCACGGGAAGGCGTTGCCTGAGGGCACGTTGAAGACGTGCGAGGGCTCCGACGCAATACTGTTCGGCGCCGTCGGGGGTCCGAAGTGGGAGAAGCTTCCGCCGGAGCAGCAGCCGGAGCGCGGAGCATTACTGCCTTTAAGGAAGCATTTTGACTTGTACGCTAACCTTAGGCCTGCGAAGATTTTCAAGCCGCTCATCGGCTCTTCGCCATTGAAGAAGGAGATTCTCGGCGACGGCATAGACATTCTAATCGTGAGGGAGCTGACCGGAGGCGCGTACTTCGGCCAGCCGAAGGTGCTGGGGGCCGAGAAGGCTTTCGACACGATGGTCTACACGAAAAAGGAGATTGTGCGGATTGCAAAGATCGCCTTCGAGGCTGCTATGAAGAGGAGCAGGAAGCTAACGTCGATAGACAAGGCTAACGTCCTGTCCTCAATGGTATTGTGGCGGAGGACTGTCGAAGAAGTCGGAAAACAGTACCCTCAAGTGCAGCTAAACCACATGTACGTCGACAACGCAGCCCAGCAGCTGGTCAAGTGGCCTGCGCAGTTCGACGTCATACTGGCGGAAAACATGTTCGGCGACATCCTTTCCGACGAAGCCGCCATAATAACGGGAAGCCTCGGCATGCTTCCTTCAGCAAGCCTAAACGAGAAGAACTTCGGGCTCTACGAGCCGATTCACGGCAGCGCCCCAGACATAGCAGGAAACGGAATAGCAAATCCCATCGCGCAGATACTTTCCGCAGGCATGATGCTGGAATACACGTTCAGTCAGGGGAAGGTGGCGCAAGCCATAGAAGACGCGGTAGCCAAAACCCTCGACGAAGGATACCGCACAGGAGACATAATGCAGGAAGGGATGAAGCTTGTGAAAACCAAGGAGATGGGCGACCTGATAAAAGAAAGGATTTAGTTACTGTTTGTGTTTTCTAAAGTCTTTGACTGCAACGGTTGGTTCATGCTGCCTCCTGAGTATCTTCTCGACGTATTCCGGCCTTAGTTCCGGCTCTAGTATGTCCTCTTCGTATTGTTCCGCCATTTTGTTGATTGCCTGGCTTTTATCTTTCAGGTCGTATTTCGCCTTTACTATGTTCAGTATCCTGTTTGTGTTTTCATGTATGTTTATTATCGCCTGTACCATGTTAATATCACCTTAATACTATATTAATACTGTATTAATATATAAAGCTGTTTTATTGTCCGTTATCAATAACTAATATTTTCAGGTGGTTTTGCATGTCTAAGAAGATTCGAGTTGGCGTTGTTGGTCCGGGAACTATCGGCCACAAGGTTATATGGGCTTTGGAGAAGCAGGACGACATGGCTGTTTCTGGGGTTGCTAAGACTACTCCAGACTGGGTTGCCAAGTGGGTTGTCCGCAAGGGCTACAAGCTTTATCCCAGCTCCAAGGAGGGTGCGGCAGGCGTGCCTAAGGTGATGGACGAGTTTGCAAAGGCTGTGGGCAAGGACAACATTGCAGGCCCGATAGAGGACTTGCTTGGGGTCTCCGACGTCATAGTCGACTGCACCGGAAACAAGTTCGGCGAGAAAAACAAGCAGGAGCTGTACGAGCCCTACAACCAGAAGAACAACAACCGCCTGAAGGTTTTGTTCCAGGGCGGCGAGAAGGCTACTATCGGGGTGTCGTTCAACGCTAGGACGAGCTACATGAAGTGCGATGGCGTTCCACGGACCCTGGCATGTCCGGGAAGTTCAGGCTTGACGGCAGCGAAGTAGGCCTTACGATACCGTCGCACCACGCGCCAGATTTGCAGGAGGTAGTGCAGGTGGAGGCTTACTCGAGAGCTTATAAGGTTCCAGTCAGTACGATGCACATGCACGACCTGCAGATAGTGTTCAAGGACGGCGCGCCCTCTAAGGAGGAGTTCAAGCAGTTGTTCGCGAAAGACAATCGCGTATCCCTCCTGGAGACCTTCGACAGCACGAGCGAGCTTCGCGAGAGGGTTAGACGGCTAAACAAGATAGAGGATGGAGTATTCCCCGGCGGGGACGTGTTCATGAGCTGCGTCTCCACTGGAGCGTACTGCGTTTTCAGGAGCAATACGGCATGGATTACCCAGGGAATCCCCCAGGACAGCATAGTCGTCCCTGAGACGATAGACGCCATACGCGCCGCCACATACGGCACCCTCAAGGTCGGCAGGGACGAGAGCATGAAAAAGACCGACGAAAGCATAGACCTCCCGGAGATGAAGAAGATTCTGGAGGACAGCTACGCTTGAGGTTTTAAACCGTTTTATACAAGAAATCACATTATCTTAATCATACTTCAAGGGGTGATGTTTTTGGATAAAAAACTTTTTATTCCCGGTCCGGTGGATGTTTTGCCTGATGTTGCTACCCAGTGCGCTCTTCCTATGGTAGGCCACCGCAGCAAAGACTACGCTGAACTGCACGGGCAGCTCGTTGAGAGGCTGAAGAAGGTAATGCACACCCAAAACAAGGTTTTCCTGTCCGCCACCTCCAGCACGGGATGGATGGAAGCCGCAGTCAGGAACTGCGTGGGCAAGAAGGCCCTCCACGTAGTGAACGGAGCCTTCAGCAAGAGATGGTACGAGATTTCTCTCGCATGCGATAAGAAGGCGGACAAAATCGACATACCGTGGGGCTCCGCCGCAAAGCCGGCTGACGTGAAGGTCAAGCTCGATTCCGGCGAGTACGACGCCCTGTTCATAACGCACAATGAAACCTCCACGTGCGCCATGACGCCGCTGGACGGGTTCGGCGAGATATGCAAGAAAAACAACGTGCTATTGTGCGTTGACGCGGTCAGCAGCATGTGCGGCGTGAAAATCGAGGTCGACAGGCTCGGGATAGACGTTCTCGTGACAGGGACGCAGAAGTGTTTTGGAGTGGCGCCGGGCCTCGCCATGACTGCCGTATCCCAGGCAGTCTTGGACCGCTCCAAAATCATGAAGGACAAGGGATTCTACTTCGACTACATGCAGTACCTGAAGCACGACGCGAAAAACAACACTCCGTCGACGCCTCCCATACCGCAGATGAACTCCCTCAACTACCAGCTGGGGAAGATTATGAAGGTGGAGGGTTTGGAGAACAGGTTCAAACGGCACAGGGAGATGGCCGAGTACACTCGCGCGTGGGCGAAGAAGAACTTCGCTTTGTACACCGAGGAGTGGTGCTCCAGCGACACCGTCACCTGCATCGTAAACAACAGGAACATCGACTTGGGTACGCTCAGCAGCAGGCTAAGCGACAAGGGGTACGCGTTCTCCAACGGGTACGGCGACTTGAAAGGCAAGGTCTTCCGCGTCCCGCACATGGCAGACCGCACCATGGACGACCTTAAGGAGTACCTTGAGACGATAGAGAAGATTGTCGGCCCCAGGCCGTAGGTTTGATTAAAATGTCTCTCACTAAGAAGCCCGTAAAACACAGGGTATTCACGACCGCAGCCGAAAAGAGGAAGCTTCGCGAGCAGAGGATTGAGCGCGGCGACGACTATACCGTCTCCAAGAGGAAAAACAAGGTCGACGAGATTGCCGAATCCTATGAATTCAGCGGAGGATACGCCGAACACAACAAGCGCAGGGGCATCGTCTACCACCTAAGCAAGCTAATCGGAGTAGCGCCGAAGGCCGTCAGGAAACCTAAAAAGAAATCCAAGTTCGGATCGTCTCTCAATCCCTACGACGCCGGCGGAGGCGGCGGGTCAGGCGGACTAAGGAAACTGAAATAAGTTCCTTTAGCCTCCTCTAGCTCTTTATTTCTTTCTTTGACTTCCAGTAGAAGTATCCTACAACGAGGAATGTTATTGCTGGGGATAGCCAGCTTGGTATTTCATGGCCGAAGCTGTCGAGCATCATTATGCCTCCGAGGAATAGTATCGAGTACATTGCGCCGTTCTT
>JAPKXP010000091.1 GCA_026394745.1 Candidatus Altarchaeota archaeon | reverse complement strand
ACCAAGACCAAGGAATCCGCAAAAGGAAACGCACTGCTGAACATGTACGGAGAAAACGCCTTCAACATGAAGGCCATGAAAAAATTCCTCCCAGAAAAAACATTCAACGCCCTAAAGGCCACAATAGACAATGGCGAGCCGCTGCCCGAAGGAATAGCCGAAGACGTGGCAAAAGGGATGAGGAGATGGGCACTATCCAAAGGCGCCACACACTACACCCACTGGTTCCAGCCGATGACCGGCCTAACGGCAGAAAAACACGACGCATTCATACACCCGACAGCAGACGGAGACGCAATAATAAAGTTCTCGGGGGAAAACCTCATCCAAGGAGAGCCTGACGCGTCAAGTTTCCCGTCGGGAGGGCTTAGAGCAACCTTTGAGGCTAGAGGATACACAGCATGGGACCCTACAAGCCCGGCGTTCATAAAATACACCGAAGAAGGCCCGACGCTATGCATACCCACCGCCTTCCTTTCATACACCGGAGAGACATTGGACAAGAAGACCCCGCTACTCCGCTCCATGGAAGCGCTGTCAAACTCCACAAGAAGGCTGCTGAAACTCTTCGACGGAAAAATACCGGACAGCAAGGCCTTCGCGACACTAGGCCCAGAACAAGAATACTTCCTGATAGACAAGGAATTCTACCTCGCAAGACCAGACCTGGTACAGACAGGCAGGACGCTATTCGGCAGGCGCCCCGCGAAACACCAGCAGATGGAAGACCACTACTTCGGCTCGATAAGAAAGAGGATAATCAGCTTCATGGAGGAAGTGGACAAGGAATGCTGGAAGCTCGGGATACCAGCCAAGACAAGACACAACGAAGTCGCTCCAGCGCAGTTCGAGATAGCGCCGGTATTCGAGGAGCTGAACCTTTCCGTAGACCACAACATGATGGTCATGCAAATCCTAAAGGAGACCGCTGAAAAATACGGCCTAGTCTGCCTGCTCCACGAGAAGCCGTTCGCGGGAATAAACGGCTCGGGAAAACACAACAACTGGAGCCTATCCGGGCCAGATGGTAAAAACCTGCTTGACCCGGGACGCAGCCCGCACGAGAACGCAAAGTTCCTGACGATACTGTGCGCAGTGATAAGAGCAGTCGACAGGCACGCTAAACTGCTTAGGGCGGTAGTAGCCTCGGCAGGAAACGACCACCGGCTTGGGGCAAACGAGGCGCCGCCGGCGATACTCTCCATATTCCTGGGTGAACAGCTAACGGACATAATAGAGCAGATGGAGAACGGCGGGGCTAAGACGAGCAAGTCCAAGGACGTGATGAAGCTAGGGGTCACTGCGATGCCGCAGATTCCGAAAGACACGACCGACAGAAACAGGACCTCGCCGTTCGCGTTCACTGGAACCAAGTTCGAGTTCCGGGCCGTCGGCTCAAGCCAGTCGTGCGCAGGAGCCAACACCACATTGAACACGATAGTAGCGGAGTCCCTGGACGAAATATCAGACGACCTGGAGAAGGCGCTCAAGAGAGGCGAGAAGTTCAACTGCGCCCTGCAGAGAATCCTGAGGGATATTATCGTGAAACACAGGAGGATAGTGTTCAACGGCGACAACTACAGCAAGTCCTGGAACGAGGAGGCTGAGAGGAGGGGTCTTCCGAACATAAAGACCACTGACGAAGCGATAAAAGCGATTGTGTCCAAGGAGACTATTGAACTCTTCGAGAGATACAAGGTATTATCCAAACGAGAGCTCGAATCAAGGTACCACATATTCAAGGAAACCTACGAGAAGACGATAGACATAGAGGGCAGTTGCGCCCTTGACATGGCGAAGACGATGATACTGCCGGCTGCGTTGAAGTACCAGAGAAAGCTTGCGAAAGGCATAATCTCGCTCAAGGAAGTGGATGATAAGAGCCCGTCGCTAGCTGGCATGAGAAAGCAGCTTGGTAAAATCTCCGAGCTAATCGCGAAGATGCTGTCTGGGATTGACGAGCTTTATGGGAACGTCAAGAAGTCGGACACGAAAGCTACGATTGCATCGATGGCAAGCATCAGGGAAGTGGCAGACGAGCTTGAAAGCGAAGTCGACGACAGGTCCTGGCCGCTGCCGAAGTACAGCGAGATGCTCTTCGTGTACTGAACGAGATAGTGTGGCGCGTAGAACGCCACACGCCAAAATATTTTTTAGTCAAGCTTTCGGGGTATCACGCCGGATATCAACATGTGGTCTGCCAGTACTAGGTTAACCATCGCCTCGACTACGGGCACGGCCCTAGGCACGATGCAGGGGTCGTGTCGTCCCTCAACCTGAATCTTTGCCTTCTTCATCGACTTAAGGTTGACTGTGTTCTGACTCTTCGATATCGAGGACGTCGGCTTAACCGCAACCCGAAGGACGATTGGCATGCCGTTGCTTATGCCGCCCTGAATGCCGCCGCACTTGTTCGTCTTCGTGAGCACGTTCCTTCCCTTCAGGATGAACTCGTCGTTGGCTTCGCTGCCCAGCATGTAGGGGAAGTTGAATCCCTCGCCGAACTCAATCGCCTTGACTGCAGGGATGCTGATTACCGCTTTAGCGAGGTCGGCGTTAAGCTTGTCGAAGACGGGTTCGCCTAATCCGGGAGGAACCCCCACCGCGACACACTCTATTATCCCGCCGACGCTATCCCCTCTACCCTTAGCTTCTAATATTACCTCCCCCATCATCCTTGAGGACTCCTTGTCGAGGGTTCTTGACGGCGTAGAGTCTATGACAGCCTGGATGTTCTTTTTGAAAACGAAGTCCTTGTCGCATTCTACCCCGCCAATCTCTCTTGCGAACGCGACCGCATGTACGCCGAACCTGCTTAGCAGCTTCTTTGCGACTGCCCCGCCTGCGACCCTGCCTACGGTCTCTCTTGCGCTGCTCCTGCCGCCTCCGCGCCAGTCCACCAGGCCGTACTTCATCCTCCATGTGTAGTCGGCGTGGCCGGGCCGGGGCGTATCCTTCATCTTAAGGTACTTGGAGGAGTCCGCGTCATGGTTCTCGACGACCATTGCTATTGGGGTTCCGAGAGTCTTGCCGTCGAATATTCCGGACAGTATGCTGGCCTGGTCTTTCTCCCGCCTTGATGTTGTGAGGCTGCTTTGGCCTGGCCTCCTGCGGTCAAGCTCCTTCTGCACGTCCTCGACTGACAGGGGAAGACCAGACGGGCATCCGTCCACGACACACCCTACTGCGGTTCCGTGACTCTCGCCGAAAGAAGCGACCTGGAATAGCCGGCCGAAAGTATTTGACATCTTCAGTTAACTATTCTCTTCCCTAAATAAAGATGCTTTTATTCTGGAAAGACTCATGGTTAAGAAATTTGTTTTAGGATGGACTACTACAAGGAATCGCTGGCGTTGCACGAGAAACACAGGGGCAAGCTTGAGGTGGCCAGCAAGGTCCCGTTGAAGACGAAGGACGACCTGAGCCTCGCCTACACGCCGGGAGTCGCCGAGCCGTGCAGGATGATAAGCAAGAACCCAGACGACATCTACAAGTACACTTCCAAGTGGAACATGGTTGCGGTCGTGACCGACGGAAGCGCAGTACTCGGCTTGGGGGACATCGGCGCTGGAGCTGGTCTTCCGGTCATGGAAGGCAAGGCGCTGTTGTTCAAGAACTTCGGCGGCGTTGACGCGTTTCCAATATGCATAAAGAGCAAGGACGTGAACACGATAGTCGAGACGGTTAAGTTGATTGAGCCGTCTTTCGGAGGCATAAACCTTGAGGACATAAGCTCTCCGAGGTGTTTTGAGATTGAGGAGCGCCTGAAGAAGGAAATCGACATTCCGGTGTTCCACGACGACCAGCACGGCACGGCAGTCGTTACTCTCGCAGGACTAATCAACGCCCTGAAGATTGTGGGCAAGAAGGCGTCGGAAATCAAGGTCGTTTTCAATGGAGCCGGAGCCGGCGCCATAGCATGCGCGAGATTCTACATGTCTGCCGGAGTGAAGGACATTATATTATGCGACACCAAGGGCGCGATATACGAGGGCAGATTGGAGAACATGAACCCGATAAAGGAGGAGATTGCCGGAGTCACCAACCGCGAGAGGATTAATGGAACTCTCGCCGATGCGTTGAAGGGTGCTGACGTGTTCGTGGGCCTGTCGGTAGGCAACGTCGTCTCCGCCGACATGGTCAGGTCGATGGCGAAGAACGCGATAATATTCGCGTGCGCGAACCCGACGCCTGAGATAATGCCTGACGACGCGAAGAAGGGCGGCGCGCGCGTCTCACTCAACGGCGCGTAGTAGTCGACGCTTCACGCCGGCCGATTAGCCGCGCGCATCAGCCGGGCTCGCGGGTTGTTCCGCGGCCGTGGCAGTCTCTTAACGAGCGCGCCTCCCCCCGGAGGTCGAAATGCAGAGTCGCCGCCATCTCGTCGGCGGTG
>JAPKXP010000187.1 GCA_026394745.1 Candidatus Altarchaeota archaeon | reverse complement strand
TGGGGACTGAGAGGGTGAAGGCGAACGCTCCGAGTACTCCGTCGACGGAGAATGTGGCGTCTATGACCTCAAGGTACAGTATCTTGCTGACATCGGAAAGGTCGTTGTTCATTAATTGTTTTTCCGCTTGCTCGGCGTTCTGCTTGAAGCCGTGCGTTATGAAGAAGGCGGTCGAGCCTACGACGGCGCCGAAGGCCATCATCGGGTTCCTCTGGAGCGCGAACCATACTATCAGTGTTAAAAGTATCGACACGACCGCGTAGAACCAGATTCCCTTCGAGTGAATGTATTTTTCGCCGTACAGTCCGTAATTCTTCGTCTCGAGGAAGAGCCAGTGGAAGAAGAGGAAGACTAGTAATGTGCCCCCGCCTATCAGTAGTATCGGAGCCGAAGCTTCAATAGCCTCCACAACCTTAGGGTCGCTGCTGAATGTAGCAGTCAACGCGCCTATTGGGCCTAATGAAGGCGTGACGGCCCACACTATCAGCCACGGGAGGAGGCCGCGTATCACGAATACTGCAAACAATAAGCCCCACAGGAGAAACCATCTTCTCGCCTTCTCCTGCATGGTGGAGAGGACCTCCGCGTTTATTATGGCGTTGTCTATGCTGCTGATGGTCTCGAAGAGGCATAGTCCCGCAATCGTGAATAGTATCAGGATTAAGTCCATTCAACGTCCTATGAACTAATAATTTTAGTTTACTCCATAAAAAAGATAAAAAAGAAGGGGGATTAGTGCTTATAATATTTCTGCACTAACCTACAACGGCAACACTTTCTTGCCGTACACGTCGTTTAACACATGGGCCATCGCGGCGTATATCGCGCTGAACCCGCAGAGTATGCCCTCGTATCCTGCTATGGTGTGCGCGATTGGCACGTACTCCCCTATGGCAAGCAGGAAAAACAACAGTGTCAAAGAACCGAAAACAGCCTGCAGGGACTTGTTTAACTTCAGTGTTCCGACAAACATGTACAGTGTGAAAAGACCCCACATGACCAGGTAAGCTGCCATCGAAGATACATCCGGTTTGTCCGCTATGCCCAGATTTGGCGCTATGACTAAAGCCACAAGCGTAAGCCAGAACAGGCCGTAAGACGTGAAAGCTGTAGTCCCGAACGTGTTCTTCTTCTTCCACTCCATTATCCCCGCGATAATCTGCGCTATTCCCCCATAAAATACTCCCATTGCAAGAATCATTGCGCTCATCTTGAACAAGCCTGCGTTGTGCAGGTTAAGCAGCACGGTCGTCATGCCGAAGCCCATAAGCCCCAGCGGGGCCGGGTTTGCAGTGTTGTCCTTCACTTCCATCTTGTGTTCCTCAACCATAAAATTCACCTCTAAACAGATTAAAGTAAAAATATAAGTTAGAGAGGATTCTAGTGTATCCTCTCTTTCTTCAATGCTTCTACGACGGTCGGGTCTGCGAGCGTCGTGGTGTCGCCCACGTCCTCGGCGCCTTCAGCAATCTTCCTGAGGATCCTCCTCATAATCTTTCCGCTCCTCGTCTTCGGGAGTCCGTCAGCGAACTGAATCTTGTCCGGCTTAGCTATCGGTCCAATCTCCTTCCCGACGTGCTTCCTAAGCTCCTCCTTAAGCTCCTCGGTCTTCGGGATGCCGGCGTTCAGCGTCACGTAAGCGTACAATGCCTGGCCCTTGATTTCATGCGGGTAAGGCACTATCGCAGCCTCGGCGACCGCGGCATGGCTTACGAGGGCGCTCTCGACCTCGGCAGTGCCAATCCTGTGGCCTGAGATGTTCACGACGTCGTCCACGCGACCCATCAGCCAGTAGTCGCCGTCCTGGTCGAGCCTTGCTCCGTCTCCAGTGAAGTAAACGCCCTTGAACCTAGTCCAATAAGTCTCTACGAACCGTTCGTGGTGGCCCCATACGGTCCTCATGATGCCAGGCCAAGGCTTCTTTATCACCAGGTAGCCGCCTTCATTCACCTTAGCGATCTGGCCCTTCTCGTTCACCACCTCCGGAATGACTCCGGGGAACGGCCTGTTGGCTGAACCAGGCTTCAGCGTGTGCACGCCTGGGAGCGGGGTAATCAATATTCCGCCGGTCTCAGTCTGCCACCATGTGTCCACTATCGGGCACCTTTCCCTGCCGACCTTGTTGTAATACCACATCCAAGCCTCAGGGTTAATCGGCTCTCCTACGGAGCCTAAAAGCCGTAGGCTGGAAAGGTCGTGCTTGTCGACCCACTGGTCGCCGTAGCTGGCGATAGCCCTTATGGCGGTCGGCGCGGTGTAGAATATGCTAACCTTGTGTTTGTCAACCACCTGCCAGAACCTGTCTGGTTCAGGGTAGTTGGGCACACCCTCGAACATTACTGTCGTAGCCCCGGCGGCTAGCGGGCCGTAGACTATGTAGCTGTGGCCTGTAACCCATCCGATGTCGGCTGTGCACCAGAATATGTCCTTCTCGTGGTAGTCGAAAATCCACTTGAACGTCAGGTACGTGAATATCATGTATCCGCCCGTGGTGTGTACGACGCCCTTCGGCTTTCCTGTCGTCCCGCTCGTGTAGAGTATAAACAGCGGGTCTTCTGCGTCAACCTTTTCAGGCTCGCACTTGTCTGAGACGTCTTTCATCTCGTCGTGCCACCAGCTGTCTCGCCCGGCCTTCATCTCGACGTCGGCCTTCACGCGCTCGACTACTATTATGTTTTGGACGATGGGGCATTTTTGAGCTGCCTGGTCTGCGTTCGCCTTCAGCGGTATCTTCTTGCCTGCCCGCAGGCTTACGTTGGATGTTATGATTATCTTTGACTGGGAGTCGTTTATCCTGTCTGAGAGAGCCTCCGCGCTGAATCCGCCGAATACGACGTTGTGTATTGCGCCGATTCTTGCGGACGCCAGCATCGCGATAGGGAGCTCGGGAATCATCGGAAGGTATATGCAGATTCGGTCGCCCTTCTTGATGCCCTTCTTCTTCAGCACGTTCGCGAACTTGCAGACTTCCTTGTGGAGTTCGCCGTAGCTTATCTTGCGGACGTCCTCGTCGGGTTCTCCCTGCCAGAGTATCGCCGTCTTGTCCTTCCTGTCCTTCAGATGCCTGTCCAGGCAGTTGTATGAGACGTTGGTGAGGCCGCCCTTAAACCACCTGCAGACGACCTTGTCCGGGTCCCAGTGGTGGAACTCGTCCCACTTCTTGAACCAGTAGAACTCGTTTGCTATGTTAGTCCAGAATTTCTCCGGGTTTTCCACGGATTCCTTGTATATCCTGTTGTATTCGTCAAGGCTCTTTATGTGGGCCTTCTCAGAGAAACTCTTTGCCGGCGGTATCTTCCTTCCTTCCTGACTTATCGATTCAATGCTTCCACTCATGATAACAGCCCCTTCAATGAAAATCTTTCGAGAAGAATTTTTAATAATTCTAATCCCAGCTTTATAAATAGATTTCCTTATCCTTGTTTTCTCTCTTTTTATTTCGTTCGCCTAAAGTATTATTTACCATGAAGTCTTTCCTGGTTTCTTCAATCCAGGCGCACAGCGGCAAAAGCGCAATCTGCCTTGGGTTAGGCCTAAACTACCTGGACAAGGGCCTTAAAGTCGGCTACTTTAAGCCGCTTGGAATAAACCTTCTCGGCTTCCGCGGCGACTTGGTTGACGAGGACGCGGACCAGGCGAAGACTACCCTGGGCTTGAAGGAGTCCATCGGCGAGATATCCCCTCTCACGATATCCCAGGACCTGTACCGTAAGGTGCTTTCCGATTCAGGAGACCTCGGCAAAAAGGTTTCAGAGTCCTTCAACAAGATTTCGAAGGGCAAGGACGTCATGATACTCGATGGCGTAGACGACTTCATGTGCGGGAGGCTTCTAGGCCTCTCAGACCTGAAGGTTGCTGAAATGCTAGACTCGAAGATTATACTAATCTCGCTTTACGATTCCATATACGTTTTGGACAAGATTCTGTCCATAGTGGACTTAATCGGGGAGGTGGAGAAGAAGTCCGGGAGGAAGATTCTTGCGGGCCTTATATTCAACCAGGTCTCGTTAAACGACGTCGACGAGATAAAATCCCTCGTAATCCCGTTCCTGGAGTCCAAGGGCGTTACGGTATTCGGCGTGTTGCCTAAGGACAAGATACTGAAGTCCGTTCCGATAGACTGGATTGTGGAAGAGCTTGGCGGCGAGATACTCACCGGCAAGGAGAATTCAGGCAAGCTCATCGAGTCGTTCCTGGTGGGTGCGATGTCGCCTACCCATGCGATGAAGTACTTCCGCGGCAGGAGGAGTACTGCGGTTGTGACTGGCGGCGACCGCTCTGACATCCAGATGGCTGCGTTGGAGGCTAGCATAACGTGCCTGATACTCACCGGGAACCTGATGCCGAGCGCTCCGATTCTCGCGAGGGCTGACGAATTGAAGATTCCGATAATCCTTGTGAAGGACGATACCCTATCGACCGTGGAGAAGATGGATGTGCTCTTAAAGCGGCTTCAGGTCAAG
>JAPKXP010000142.1 GCA_026394745.1 Candidatus Altarchaeota archaeon | reverse complement strand
GAAGTCCGAGTTCGCGGACCTACGGATGAGGACGCTCTTCGGCGGGAAGGTGGACACTACGTTAAACAATACAATCCAGTACGAAATGTACCAGCTGTCCAGGGACACCGACGAAAACATCACCGTTGACGGCAGGGCAGGCACTCCCCAAGAGGCTGCTGCTATACGCAGGTACGCGTTCGCGCTCCGGGACATGCCTGACCTCGTAGGCCAAGTATTCTGCACGACCCAGTGGAGGCGGATAAGCAGCCAGGACGCTACAGACCCCAAGTTCGCCGAATGGCGTATACGGAACTTCGACGACATGCTCCGCTCTAAAGTTCTGGATGAAAGAAGCAGGGACCTCATATCAGGGCTCGTCAACGAGTCTCCGCTAAACCGGACGGCCTTCATGCACGCTCTACTCAACATCGAATGCAGGTTCACCGAGAGGACTGACGAGATGATGAGGATAGCAGTTGAGAAGTCGAGGCGCGGCGCCGAGCCGCTCGACAACCCGGAGACCGGGGAGAGGTTCAACTACAACGCCCAGCTTTCAATAGAAGCATTAAAGAACGGGGCTCCGCCGCACACCCCCGAAGACAGGGAGGAAGCATGGGGCAGGCTAACGCTACTCAGACTGTTCGGAAAGTACGGCGACCGCATGAAGCCGCTGCGAGACGACCTTGGTAACCCATACGCTCCATTCGGCAAAGACCTGATGTACGGGAAGGCAACTAAAGCGCAGAGGGACGCCTTAATCAAAGAGCTTGCCGCGGACCTCTACGGCCCGAACGCGGAATTCAGGTTCCTGGGGAATGCCATGAAAGAGGAGTCCTTCCAACAGCACTGCAAGCTGCTTGGCCTGGACATAAAGAAGGAAGACACCCCCAATGAAATCGCACGGAAGATGGAAGGCCAGAAGAAGGAGCAGCAGAAGTGGGCGTTCGGCGAACAGTCCGGAACGGTCGCGGCAACCCAGCTCTACCTGTTCATGCAGGATGTGCACTCTAAGTTCAGGCCGATGGGCGAGCAGACGCAGATTACCAACACCAACGGCCGCGTCAGAGACACGTTCAAGGCTGAGACCAACGAGATTGTCGGCTCTATAGTCAACCTCGAGGAAGGCAAGTTTAGGATACGGCTTCGGGAGTTCAGCGAAGAGGATGCAGCCAGTAGGGTAGTATCGCCGAGGACTAGGACGCCCGGCTTCGTCGACACTCAAATCCTAAGGGGCGTGTCGATTGTCGGAGGAGCATGGGCTCACGAACAGAGGGCGATATCCCTGCTGACTGAAGACCCGTACACAAGACCCTTCATGCTAAACCTCGCCAGAAACCAGAACGCTTTCGTCGAGTTCACGGAGGAGCGGGCGGCATCAAGGATGGCAGGCGGAAGAGGATTCAGCACAATACAAATAGCCCAAATAATAGCAAGAAACAACATAGATCAAACCCACCCCGCGTTCATTGCAGTCAGGACAGCACTCGACGCCGGCACCAACGTGGACGTCGACGCCGTAGAAGGAATGCTCTCCAACATACGAGACCCCGCAATCAACGCGGCTGCCGCGCACCTCGGCATAGTCAACGTGAACCCTGAGAGATTCATGGAGTGGTTCAAGTCCTACTCCAACGGACTCATAGATCAAAATCAGGCAAGAGAAATGAGCCGAATGGCAGCCGAGTCCAGGGGCAAGCGCGACTTACCGAAAGCCAGAGAGTGCGACCAGAAAGCCACTCAAGGATTCGACCTCGCAGTAACCAAGTTCACCAGAGCCTACAGCTACGCCAAGTCTTTCGAATACCGGATGGATGCAGCGAACCCAAGACTCGTAGAATCAGGAGTGGACGACCTTAGGGTGGTCACGCTCAACAAGAGAGGATGGGCGAGACGAGACTACGCCGACTCAATGCCCTACTCTCGGAAGAGAACACTACAGTCACAGTACCAGCTGGCGTTGGACGACTTCACCGCAGCCTGGATGTCCTCCAGAGGCGACGACCCGTCGGAAGTACTAAACCCCGGCCGTTGGATATTCAGAAGCATCAAGCGCTGGTGGAACGACCGCTTCACCAACATAAGGAGGCCCGTCGACCTGCACGAAGACGTCGAGGCTATGTCCGGCATATCCGTAATGAACGGTCAGCTAAGCAACATAGCGTCAATAAGCGGAGAAGACAACCGCAAGTGGTGGCTTGGGACCGGATTCTTCGCCTCACCTGCTGCGGCAATCGGTTTGACCGTGGCTGGAGCAGCTTCAGGAGGCCTTGCCGTACTAGGCGCTGCAGCAGTATCAGGAGTTTCAATCGGACTGGTCGTATTCAGCGAGAGACTTAGGTTATCTGAAGCATGGGCGGAGAGAGCAAGAGACCAACTCGACTCCACTCCAACGTACGAAGGCAAGGAGTACACCCGCTTCTACCAGGAGCGGAGAGCAAACGTCAGCGCAGCCGAGACTTTAGTGAACAGCGGAGACCGCTCGTGGATCGGATTCCTCAGAGGAAACTACGCTACGTTCAGCATGTCAAAGAGCCTGGGAATAGCGGGAATCAACAGATTCAATCAAGCTGCTTCCGTAATAGACCCGTTGTCCCACAGCCACCTGCTTCACGCATCCACAGCTAAAATAGACCAGCAACAGCAGCATGAACTGCTGATACAGAACATGTACTCCGACACATACGACGTACGGCTATTAAAACGCAGGGCCCTCGAGGGCGCTGGAAGATACTACGAGTCGGCTTGGGGCGCATTAGACAACCCCCTGATGCCGCCTGCCGAGCTTCCAGGGCTTGCTAGAATGTACGACCGGGCTCAGACCAACTTCAACATCTCAACCTCAGGATGGACTAACGTGATGAGTGCAGGCGCAGGAGTCTTGACTGGATTAGGGTCCGGCTTCCTGCTGGGCGGTCCCATAGGCGCTGGCGTCGGAGTCGGGGTAGCGGTCGCGACCAGACTACTCGGCAGCAGATACGTCGGCCAGAGGTGGGGCATAAGCGACTTCCTCAACTACTGGGAGGAACACCCCGACGAGGTAACGTCGATAAGACCTGGCTTAAACAACCGGTCTGCCATAATGCTCCTTAAGGCTGCAGCCCAGGAAACCAGCCCGATGCTCAGGAAAGGTTACGTCGACGCCGCGAAGGAGAACTGGGAGACTGCAAGAGACAAGTGGCGCGTCTCATTCCAACTCGACAGGTCAATAGTCAAGGCCGACGCCCTAAGGGACTTGTTGACCAACGAAAGCTATTATGTGCACGGCTTTCAGCCTGCCGTCAAACACAAATAGGATAGCCTTTTAAGCAAATAATTCACGATAAGTAACGTACGGAGAGTTAAAATGGCGTTCATAAAGAGCAGGAGTACGGAAGCTGCAGACCAGGCTTCAGGAATGCAGGATAGTCAAGTAGACCGTGAAATCCGAGGGATTTCCCCCTGGAAGAAAACACTAATAGTCGGAGCGGCTGCAGCAGGACTCGCATTAGCGGGATGGTTAGGATACAAGAGTTGGACCGGCACCGGGGCTGACATCCAGCCGAGCATGTCGCCTCCGGCAGTAACCGCGCCAGCGGAACCAACAGCCCAGCAACCGGCTTCTCGACCAGGATTTCCTACGACAAGAAGGTTTCCTGGAGCAGCTACCGCCCCAGCAGTCACTCCTGCGACTAGGGGTGTTTTGAATATTTCTGGTAGTTGGAGTGTTAGTGATTTTGGTGTTATTGTTTTTGAGCGTCAGGCTGATGGTACTTTCAAGGGTAGTTTCACTCAGAATAATGGTACTTTAACCGGGGCTCTTAGTGGGGATGGTGTGTTGAATTATACGTATGTGGATAGTATGAGTAAGGGTTCTGGTGTGTTAAGGTTCCGTGGCGATAGTGTGGAGGGTAATTGGAGTGCTCCAGGTTATGGGGATCATAACGTTTCCGGAAGCCGGATGGGAGCGAGCACCCCTAATGTTACCATGCCGCCAGCACCTGGTACTGCTCCTCATGTTCCAATGTCACCCAGACCTGGTACTGCCACCTCAAGAGGAAGCTCTAACGCAGATGATTTAATGAAGGCCAGGGCTGACGCGGAAAAAGCCAAGAGGGAAGCTCAGAGCGCCAGGGCAGAAGCTGAAAGGGCCAGAGCGGAAGCCGCCAAAGGAAGCGAAGCAGCACAGAGGGCTGCCGCGTTCGCTGCCGCACAAACCAAGTT
>JAPKXP010000138.1 GCA_026394745.1 Candidatus Altarchaeota archaeon | reverse complement strand
TTCCTGTGGAAGCGCACGTCAACGCCATATTCGACAGGAATCTCGCTGCCGTGCAGGCGGTCGACGTCGGCGTCAGAGTACCTGCCCGGATAACCCTTCAGCTTGTTTATCTTCAGGGAGTCATGCTGCAGTATGTGGCTTAGTTCAAGCGAAACCTGAGTGGAGTAGACCGGAAACTTCTGCTTCTTGTGGACTGCAGGAATGTTTCCGCAGTGGTCGAGGTGAGAGTGCGAAAGAAGCAGCAAATCCACGTCCCTAGCCTGCATCGGGTAGGACGGCGGCTCAGTCAACTTTAGCCCTGAATCGAACATTATGTTGGCGTCGTCGCTTTCAAGCAGGATTGAAGACTTTCCGACCTCGCGGGCGCCGCCGAGAAAGGTGAATTCCATCGTATTTTTAGGATTTGGAATCGTATGAATAAAAGTCATGGACTACACCAGCGAATTAAGCAGGCTTTTGAACGAATCCGTGAAAAGGGAGTGTGAGAAGAGGATGGGGGTTATATTCTCTGCTGGAGTAGACAGCACGCTAATCGCCACGCTGGCAAGCAGGCACTGCGACGCGACAGCCTATATAATCGGCATAGGGGAATCGCAGGACATAGAGTACGCAAGAAAGATAGAGGATAAAGTAGACTTCAGGATAAAGTTCATAGAGCTTTCGATGGAGGACGTGGAGAAAGACCTGCCTAGACTAGTACGAACCGTAGGGGCGCCAAGCCCTCTGAAAGTCGGAGTCGGAGTCCCGATGCACTACACGTCCAAGCAGGCTAAGGCTGACGGACTGAAGGTGATGCTTTGCGGGCAGGGCGGCGACGAGCTCTTCGGCGGCTACTGGAGGTATATTGAACTTATGGTGAAGGAGGGCAAGGATGCTGTAGTCAAGATGATTGAGAGAGACATAGAGAACGCCGACGAGGACAACTTGGACAGGGACAGGGCGGTCAACAAGGCTAACGGCGTGGAACTTAGGCTTCCGTACCTGGGTAAAGATTTTATGGATTACGTCGAGAAGATTCCTTTCGAACTGAAGATTAAGGAGCTTTCAGTTGGGGAGAAGCCGGAGTACAGTTGCGTTGACGAGCTTTCAGAACGAAGGTTCATAAGAAAGTTCATCCTGAGGAAACTGGCTGAGAAGGAGGGAGTCCCGAAAGCCGTTTTAGACAGGGGTAAGAAGGCTGCGCAGTACGGGAGCGGCTCGGACAAGATTCTGGAGAAGCTGGCTAGGTTACGCGGATTCAAGGATACTGCTTCTAAAGCAGGTAGGAGTTATTATAATACCATGTACCTCGAAAGCTTAGTGTAATTATAGTGTCAAAGGGCTAGAATAGGGATAGCAAAAAGTGTTAAAATAGGTATATATCCTAGTAATGCTCGATATGTAACGGGTGGTTGACATGCCAGAACCAGACTGGCACTTACTCGTTACATTAACCAACGCACTGAGAGTAATCGCATGGGCGTTCCCACTCGCATTACTGACGGTACTAGCATACTACATAGAAAGATACACTAAATTCAAGACTAAATGGCACCTCGTGGCAATAGCAGCAATACTGGCAGTAGGAAAACCCATATTCGCATTATATCAGAGCCACCCCACAGTACACACGTTATACCTTCACGAAGCAATACTGGATACGATACTACTCATAGGCGTAGGCCTAGCAACATACGCATCACTCAACCTACTAAAGTTCCAAAAGATAGAAATCGGCAAGACAAAAGACATAGTCGAAGTCCTGGCTACACTAGGAGTAACCATACCTACGCTCGCCTATCTGGGAGGGCGGATAAACACGATAGAAGCATGGGGCATATTAATGCAGAACACCTCGACAGTACTTCTCGTACCGATATTCCTGATAATAGGAAAGATAATAAGAAGCTACGTTCCGAGATACAGCAAACTCATATACACCATAACAGTGCTGGCAGCAATACTCCTTCCGCTGAACATGCTTCTTAGAGACTACGCCCAGCTCGCCCAGACGGAAGAAAACTACCGGAACTTCATCATACTAGTCGGAGTCGTGCTACAGTCGATAGGAAACATTATGCTTGCAATCCCGGCAGCGATACTCATAATGGAGGCAAGGATTAGGGGCATACACATAATACCCCTCGAAGAAAAGAGGACGGACGCACAGCCGCTGAGATACCGGCTGAAGAAAGGCTTCAGCTACATCGTATCAGACGCCAGCGGGGAGAAAGGATTTGAGATATTCAAAGAACACATAGCACACAAACACCACGGCCTCGGCATAATACGGACTAAGCCGGATCGGATTAGAAGCGAGTACGGACTCAGGACGACGCCGCTACTGTGGATGACCACAATCGAGACCGAACACAAGTCCATAACGCCGAACGAACTCGAACGCCTCCTACTCATAATAAAAGACTTCATAGGCCATGACGGCGACTCGATACTACTCCTAGAGAGGCTTGACTACCTTATATCAGAGAACGGCTTCGAAAAGACGCTAACATTCATACACCAGCTCAACGACATGATAGTGTCGAGCGAGTGCATACTAGCTATCTCCATGGACCTTAACACACTAACGACCGAACAGAAGCACATTCTACTCCAAGAGCTCGAAGACTTAAGCGAGGCGGACAAGACCGTGTTGAACGAGCCGCTCTACGAACTGCTTGAGTTCATATACAACGAAAACAGCTCAGGGAAGAGACCGTCATTTAAAAGAATAACCGACAAATTTAATATAACAAAGACGACAGCGAGAAAGCGGATACAAGAGCTTGAGGGGAAAAGGTTAGTAAGGGTGATAGAAGATGGAAAGTTCAAGCTGTTGGAAGCCACTGAAGGAGGGAGTAGGATGATTAAGAGTCCAGTCGGACCGAGGGGTGTTTGAGATGGCTAAGATACTTGTTGTAGACGACGAACCGGAGATGATTGACATACTAAAGCTTATTCTAGAAGACGCAGGGCACAAAGTCTACTCGGCGAACAACGGGCAGGAATGCCTGAACACTGCTGAAAAGGAGAAGTTCGACCTGATTTTCATGGACATAAGGATGCCTAGGATGGACGGCTGGGAGACGCTCAGGAGGCTTAAGGAAAAGAAACTCCTGAAGGGCAGCAAGGTGATAGTACTAACGGTCGAGAAGGGTCCTGGAGTCGAGATATTCGGACTGCAGGACATCGTGGACGACTACATCACAAAGCCATTCGACAAGGACGTCCTACTCAAGAACATGAGGAACATCCTTAGGTGAGATGAAAAGCAAGGAACTGGATTCAGAGCAGTTCTACAAGAGCATGATTGATGGTTTAGACGTCGCCATGCACGTCGCAGACAGAAAGCTTACGATAGTATCGTGCAACAGGGCCATTGAAAAACTTTCCAATGGTAGGATAACGCCAAAGGATGTCATAGGAAAGAACATCTTTAAGGCATTCGATTTCCTAGGTCCTAAAGTAAGAAGAGAGTATTCCACAGTCATAAGGAAAAAGAGGGTGGTTATAACAGAGGAGTTGAACGAATTAGGCGGGGAAAAGATTTACACTGAGACGCGCAAGGTACCAATCATGGACGAGCGCGGCCGCGTGTCCAACATTGTGACTGTCATAAGAGACATAACAGCCAGAAAGCATGGTGCCTTGGAACTTGAGGCTGCGAAAGAGAGGTACCAGAAACTTTTCGAACTATCCCCCGACGGCATAGCAGTCTTCCAGGACTTGAGAATAGTTGCCGCAAACAAAGCCGGCATGAAGATGCTAGGCTACAATAAAATTTCTGAGGCAATCGGAAAACCCGCCTTGAGCTTCGTACACCCGGGTTACAGGAAGATTGCCTTAGCAAGGATAAAACATGCCATAGAAACAAGGAAGCCCAGCAGGCTCCTAGAGGAGAAGTTCAGGAAAAAAGACGGCAGCTACGTTCCAGTCGAGGTGGTGAACTCACCGATGACTTGGGGGGGTAGGCCAGCGATACAGGTTGTTTTCCGCGACATACTAAAACGTAAGACAATAGAGTCAGAGCTGGAAGGATACAGGTCGCATCTTGAAGACGTCGTCAGGAAAAGGACTGAACAGTTGGTGAAGATGAACACCATACTCAGGGAGGACATATCAAAAAGGGAAAAAGCCGAGGATGAGCTTCTTAGGATAAGAAACCAGCAGAAGGCGATACTAAACAACATACCGGACATCGCCTGGCTGAAGGACATGAAAAGCAGGTTCATCGCGGTAAACAAGCCTTTCGCGAGAGCCTGCGGATACGAAGACCCTGAGAAGCTGGTTGGAAAGACAGACCTTGACGTCTGGCCTAGGAAACTGGCCCGGGGTTACCGGGCTGACGACGGGGAGGTCATGCGCTCAGGAAAAAGGAAGATTGTGGATGAGCCTCTCGCAGACAAGCACGGGAGGGTAAGTTGGATAGAAACCATAAAAACGCCAATACGCGACTACAAGGGTATTGTAGTAGGCACTGCTGGAATAGCTCGCGACATAACCGAAAGGAAGAAGGTTTCCGAAGAGCTGGACAGATACAGGAACCGTCTCGAGGAGTTGGTCGCTGAACGCACGAAGGAGGTTACGGAGATAAACAAGGAGCTTGCGGAGGACGTGATAGAAAGGAGGAGGAGTGAGAACGAATTAAGGCAGATTTTCGACTTTGCGCCTACGTTCATATGGAAGTACTGCCCGTCCAAGGACAAATTCATCTACGCAAGCAGACTGATGACGAAACTCAGCGGCATACCGAGGGAGGCCTTCCTGAGGAACCATCACATCTGGAACAGGAGGGTTGACCGCGGTAAAGAATCCCAGGAAGCGATAAAGACCGCTTTAAAGGCGATAAAAGCCGGAAAGCCGTACAGGGTCGAATACCTTTTCCACACGCTGCACAGAGGCGCCAGATGGTTTAACATAGAAGCCAGGCCGTCCAGAGAAGGTGGCACACTCTATTACTACGGGAAGACTACGGACGTCACCGAGAGGAGGACTGCTGAAGACAATCTGAAGAGCAGCGAACGGTTCCTTAGCAGCATATTCTCAAGCATACAGGATGGGATAAGCATACTCAACAAGGACATGACCATCAGGAGCGTAAACAAGACTATGGAGAAGTGGTATGCGCACAACATGCCGCTGGTGGGGAAGAAATGTTACAAAGCTTACCACAACTGCAACAAGCAGTGTAAAATATGCCCAAGCCGAAAGACGCTGAAGACTGGGAAGGCAGCATACGAGATAGTGCCTAAGGTAGGCCCGAGTAAGAAGGTCACAGGCTGGCTTGCTCTGTACAGCTTCCCGCTTATCGACACTCATACAAGAAGGACTACTGGAGTAATAGAGTACGTAAGGGACATCACCGAACAGAAGATGGTTGAAGACGCCCTCAGAGATTCCGAGGAGAAGTTCAGGAGTCTTGCAGAGCAGTCGCCGAACATGATTTTCATAAACGCCATGGGCAGGGTGGTTTACGCCAACAGGAAGTGCGAGGAAGTTATGGGATACAGCAGGGAGGAATTCTACTCGCCAAAATTCGAGTTCATCAAACTATGCCCGCATGAGTACAAGCCCGTTATAAAGGAGAAGTTCAGGATGCATTTGCGAGGCAAGGATGTTGCGCCATACGAATACGAGATACTCACGAAGAACGGCCTAAGGATAAACTCCATATTGACAACAAAGCTGATAAACTACGGAGGTGAACGAGCAATACTCGGGACAATAACGGACGTTAGCCCACTAAAGGAGGCTGAAAAGGAGCTCCGTGACGTTAAAGACCACCTCCAGACTGTTCTGGATGGCATAGACGAGTCTATCGTAGTCATCGACCGTAAATACCGGATAATAAGCCATAACCGTGCTTTCACGGAGAGTCTTAGGAAGAAGCGGAAGAACGTTGTGGGCATGCACTGCTTTAGAGTGATTCACGGATACCTAAAGCCCTGCAGGAACTGCGTTCTAAGGAACGCATTCAAGACGAAAAAACTGGAGCACGACGTCCACTACCACCTGGAGAAAGGCCATAGGATTTATCACGAGACGAAGGCTTACCCTCTGAAGGACGACACTGGTAAAGTGCAGCAATGCATATACGTCTTTAGGGACGTGACTGCAAGGGAGAGCGCGTACGAGATGTGCAAGATAGCCAACGAGCAGCTTGAGGGGCTTAACCGGATGAAGTCCGAGTTCATCTCCATATCCTCGCACGAGCTGAGGACTCCGATATCGATAATAAAAGGCTATGTGGACATAATGAGGGAGGGGATGCTCGGTCCAGTCAACGACAAGCAGCTGGAAAAGCTTGAGAACATATCCAGGAACATAAACCACCTAGACAGGCTTGTGGATGAAACCATGGACTTAAGCAGGATTGACGCTGGAGAGCTTAAGCTGGAGAAGAGGAGGATCGATTTGAGGAGTCTAGTCACTTCAGTAGCAGACGACTTCTGGTCTAAGGCCGGCGACATGCTGATACAGATTAAGGTTAGGGTGCCTAAGGACCCGGTTACGGCGACCGTAGACTACGGGAGGATAAAGCAGGTAGTTAATAATCTCGTCGATAATGCGATAAAGTTCACGCCTTACGGCGGCTCTGTCGAGCTTGCGGTCAGGAGGAACGTGGATAAGGTGGTGATAGAAGTCAGGGATACCGGCATAGGGATACCCAAAGGTAGCATAGACAAGGTCTTCGACAGGTTCTATCAGGCGGACTCATCACACAAGAGAGGGTATAAGGGAGTTGGATTAGGCTTGTCCATATGCAAGAGTATTGTTGAACTTCATGGAGGCAGCATAAAGATAATCAGTAAGCTGGGCAATGGCACCACAGTAATCGTGAAACTGCCGGCGTAACCTGTTTTGACACTGTTCTGACACTGTTCTGACACCAACTTCTTTTATAGGGACACTTAATACATTGTTGGGGGCAAGAGAGCCAGACTCCCAAAAAGAGAGGGGGTGAGCGACATGAATCGTATGATCCTCCTGGAGCTAGTGGAACTAGCTTACTACGTGTGGAGCATGGCGAAAATCTTCGCCTAAAACGGGGGTACGGGGAAATGGAACCGGCAACGGTCTTGGTGATGGCGTACCTGATAGCTAGGGTACTGAGGCTGGGGCTGTTCAATAGCTTCGAGCGAGCGGCCGTCAACATGGCGGGAATGCTCCTCGAGTTCATAGTGGAGATGAACCCCGAGGAAAAAGCTGCGAAGCAGACGGCCTTAAGGCAGGCCGGCTACAGAAAGCCGGTGTGACCGAAATGAACCAGAAGGTCGAGCTTCAAATCCCTGTACTGATTTTTTTTAAGGTCGCATGCGCCGTAGGTCGGGTCGACGTAGATGAAGACCTTTGCTTTAGTCTTGCCTTCGATTAAGGATGCTATCTCGACTGCCTTGTCCTTCAAGCCTTCGGGGAACTGCAGGCCTACGCGCTTAGCCTTCGCCTTTTTTATCTGCTCGACTACCAGGTCAGTCTCGAAGTCGTATTCAGGCATTACGATATAGAATAGGGATACCGTATTTAATTACGCTCTTTGATGCAGGTAAATCCGCTCTAGGATATCCTGGCCTGATATCATGTACTGCCCCCTTTTCAAACGCAGTTCCTCCAGCTGCAGGCCGCCTACCGCCACCCTCTCCAGCTTTCCCACCTTGATTCCGACCGACTGGAAAATCCTGCGTACTTCCCGCTTCCTGCCTTCATAGAGGGTTATTTCAACGGTCTTTTCGCCGATGCGCTTTACCTTGCACAGTTTAGTCTTGTATTTCGCGACTTTTCCGTTTTCCTCAAGCTCTATGGTCACGCCGGACTCGATGACTCGTGATTCTAAGGGGGTTAACGGCCTGTCAAGAACCGCCAGGTAAGTCTTCTCAACCTTATTTCTCGGATTAGTTATCCTCGACGACAGTTTGCCGTCGTTAGTCAGAATCAACAGGCCGGACGTGTCCTCGTCAAGCCTTCCGACGCAGAAGAGCGAATTCCTCGTGCTCTCGCCGACATCCCCCCCTAGAAGCTCGAACACGCTCTTCTTGCCGAGTTTCACATCCCTTAAAGTAAGCTTTGACGAAAGATAGCCCTCAGGCTTGTTGAGTAGGATGTACGTCTTTTCCTCGACGATGGACAGCAGCCTGCCTCGGAAGGAAACCGTCTTCTTTAAAGGGTTGAACCGGTATTTCGGGTCGCATACTTTCCTGCCGTCGACCTCCACAACCCCACCTTGCACAGCATCGTAGACTTCCTTCTTCGTCTTGAACAAGCCGGCCTGAGACAGGAACTGATGCAGGTAGAGTTTCATCGCCAGGACTACATCCTCTTCTTCTTCACGTCCTTGATTTCCCTCAGAACCTGCTTCTCGCCGTCCGTCAAGTCCTCGGGATTAAGCTGCTTTGCGTCCTCG
>JAPKXP010000161.1 GCA_026394745.1 Candidatus Altarchaeota archaeon | reverse complement strand
GCTCCCTAAGGGCGTGAAGCACCCCAGCTACATCATGAGCGGAGTGGTCTCCGGTATCGCAGCCTACGGCAACAGGGTTGGGATTCCCACGGTTGCAGGAATGATTTACTTCGACGAAAGCTACGTCGGAAACTGCCTCGTCAACGTCGGATGCGTCGGCATAATCAGGAAAGATAAGGTAGTCCACTCTAAAGTCGGCGGCGTAGGCGACGCCTACATCATGGCAGGCGGGAAGACCGGAAGAGACGGCATTCACGGAGTCACCTTCGCTTCCGCGGAACTACACGAGAAGAGCGAGGACACCGACCGCGCCGCAGTACAACTGGGTTACGCGATAATGAAGGAGCCTCTCATGCACGCCTGCCTTGAGGCGAACGAGAAGGGCCTTCTCACCGGACTCAAGGACTTCGGCGGAGGGGGATTAAGCTGCGTTGCGAGCGAGATGGCGAACGCCGCGGGATACGGTGCCACAATAGACCTTGACAAAGTCCAGCTGAAGGAAGAGGGCGTGTCGCCGTGGGAGATTTGGGTTTCGGAAAGCCAGGAGAGGATGATGATGTCGGTTGCGCCGGAGAACATTGATAAAGTCTTGGAGATTTTCGACTTCTGGGACGTGCCTGCGTCGGTCGTGGGCAAAGTAGACGACAGCAGGCGGATTAAGGCAACCTATAATAGCGTTGAGGTGTTGAACCTGGACCTCGAGTTCCTTATTGAGGGCGTGTGCTACAACAGGCCCTACAAAATAATAGAGAGAAGGCAGGAGGCAGTAGACTTCAAAATGCCGGACATAGAAGCGTCCGGGATGAAAGTCATCGGCTCGCTAAACGTCGGCAGCAGGGAGGCCGTCATAAGGAGATACGACCATGAAGTCCGGGCGAACACCATCATAAAGCCGATGCACGGCATAGTCAACAAGCAGTCTCACGGCGACTCCGCGGTATTGAAGCCTCTGGAAAAGTCTTTCAAAGGCCTTGCGATTACGGCAGACGTTAACCCGTCCTTATGTCACATCGACCCGTACTGGGGCTCGGCCTCGGCAGTGGAGGAGATGTGCAGGAACCTCGTTGCAGTCAACGCGATACCGCACACGATAGTAGACTGCCTCAATTTCGCGAACCCTGAGAAGCAGGACAGGCTGGGCGACTTCGTACGCTCCTGCGACGGACTATACTACGCAGGCAAGGAGTACGGGACGCCGTTCGTGTCAGGAAACGTGAGCTTGTACAACGAGAGCGCGATGGGCCCGGTCAAGCCGACGCCCACCCTCCTTGGAGTCGGGATAGTGAAGGACGTCAGGAAGTGCGTGACATCAGACTTGAAGAAACCAGCCAACCTCGTTTACCTCGTTGGCGAGACTTGCAACGAGCTGGGCGGCTCGGAATACCTGAAGGCCATTGGCGTTAAGGGAGGGATAGTTCCGAGGATAATCCCAGCCAAGACGAGAAAGAGCATGAAGAGCATCCTCTCCGCGATGGACAAGAAGCTTGTCGCAAGCTGCCACGACCTTTCTGAGGGAGGACTCTTCGCATCAATCGCTGAAATGTGCTTTGGAGGAGACTTGGGTGTGAAGCTGGACCTAAGCAAAATCGGCGGACTACGCACGGACATCAAGCTGTTCAGCGAGAGCAACGGCCGATGGTTGATTGAAGTGGAAGCTAGAAAGAGGAATGCGTTCGAAAGGATAGTTAAAGCCGAGTTGATAGGCGAAACGACGAAAACAAAGGAACTGAAAGTCTCAGACGGAAAGACTAAAGCGTCATGGAGTCTAGGCGAACTCCGAAGAAAATGGAACAACGCAGTGCTCCTGGAGGTCCCGGAATGAAAGCCGCGGTACTCTACATCGAAGGCACGAACTGCGAGGACGAGGGAGAGCGCGCCTTCAGGAGAGTCGGCGTAGACGCCGAGAAAGTCCACTTGAAGCAACTTACCGGAGACTGCATCAGCGAGCGCAGGAGAAGCCTAGACGACTACGACATACTATTCATACCAGGAGGATGGAGCGCAGGCGACTACGTCCGCGCAGGCGCGATATTCGCAGCCAGAATGAAGAGCAAGATTGGAGGAGACTTGGGGAGGTTCGTGGACTCCGGTAGGATGGTCGTCGGAGTATGCAACGGATTCCAAATCCTAGTCGAAGCAGGACTACTGCCTGGATTCGACGGCATAAGCGAGCACCCGCAAGCAGTCCTAACCAACAACGCAGACGGAAGATTCCAGTGCAGGCCGACCTATCTGAAGCACGAGAACAAGTGCAAGGTGACTAAAGGCGTTCCTGAAGGAAAGGTAATGCAGATTCCGGTGGCGCACGCCGAAGGCAGGCTGACTTTCGGCCTCAACGAAAGAAAGTTCCTCGACAAGCTCATAGAAAACAAGCAGATAATCTTCAGGTACTGCATGCCGGACGGGAAAGAAGCGAAAGGCAAATTCCCCTGGAACCCCAACGGCTCGCTATACGACATAGCAGGCATAAGCAACCCTCAAGGCAACGTCCTGGGCATGATGCCGCACCCAGAGAGAGTCATCGAACCCATACAACAAGCAGACTGGACTAGAAAAGACTACAAACAGGGGGAAGGACTAGAATTCTTCGAGAGCATAAAAAAGCAGCTAGAGAAAAAAAGATGAAGAAAAAGGACTTCAGCCCCGAATACAAATACTGGTACCTGCCAGACGACCTGGCTTACCAGGAAT
>JAPKXP010000035.1 GCA_026394745.1 Candidatus Altarchaeota archaeon | reverse complement strand
TTCCGCAGGATTTGATGTCTCTGCTTGGCAAGCAGCATTACAAGCTCGCCGGAAGGCATTCGGCTGTCAAGGTTTGCATGTGGGCCAGGCGGAGCATACAGAGCAGGGGGTTCTGCTACAAGCAGAAGTTTTACGGTATTGAAAGCCACAGGTGCCTTCAGATGACTCCTGCGGTGTCGTGGTGCACTCACCGGTGCCTGTTCTGCTGGCGCAACACGGAGTACACGTTGGGGCAGAAGTTGGCGGAGTTTGACGAGCCGGATTACATCATTGAGGAGTCTGTCAGGCAGCACCAGAAGCTTTTGTCGGGTTTCGGGGGCACTGAGAAGGCGGACAAGAAGAAGCTGCTGGAGGCTATGAAGCCCAAGCATGCTGCAATAAGTTTGTCCGGCGAGCCGACTATCTACCCTAAGATTGACGCGCTTATCGGCGCTTTCCACAGGCGCGGGTTCACGACGTATCTTGTGACCAACGGCACTTTCCCTGAGAGGATTGAGTCATTGAATAATTTGCCGACGCAGCTTTATGTGTCGCTTGACGCCCCCAGCGAGGAGGTTTACAGGAAGACTGATTTGCCTTTGATTGAGGACGGCTGGGAGAGGATAAACCGGACGCTGGAGTTGCTGCCTTCGATAAACACGAGGAAGGTGGTCAGGCTTACTCTCGTCAGGGATTTGAACGCGACCGATGTGAAAGGCTACGCCAGGCTGATAGCAAAAGCCCAGCCTGATTTCGTCGAAGTGAAGTCGTTCATGTTCGTCGGCGGGTCGAGAGTAAGGAGCCTGAGTTTGGAAAGGATGCTCAAGATGGATGAGATTATGGAATTCAGCAGTGCCCTTGCAGACGAACTAGGCTACAAAGTGAAAGACAGCAAGGCAGACAGCAGAGTGGCCCTGTTAAGTAAGAATTAGTCCGTCAGTTTTTTTATTTCTTCGTCGAGTTTTTTAATTCTTTCTATTGCGGGGTGGGTTTTGCCGAGTTTTTTGCCTATGTCTTCCAGCGTTTTTTCTATTCCCTCGACTTTGTTTTCGCCTGCGGTGTTGTCTGCGTGGGCTATTATTTTTTCCTCTATGGTTCCTGGTATGTAATCTCTTTCAGGTAGGCCAAGTTCTACGGCTTCCTCCTTTGTTATCCCCGCGCCTACGTGCCTCTCGCACACTCTCGCATAGTCCGGATAATCCTTCAGTATTTTCGCGCCTTCAATCCCGTGGAGTATCCCGTGGGTCCTGCACCTTCCGATGTCATGAAGCAGTGCGGCGGTTTCGACGAATTCGACGTCGACTGGAATCCCCCTTGCTTTTATCCTTTCGGCTATCCTCCTGGCTTCCTTGGAGACGGTCTTGCCGTCCCATTCGTAGGTCAAGGTTACTTCCATAATGTTTTTATCTCCTTACCTGGATACGGGATACTGCTTCGGTCTTGAACTTGGCACGGAGCTGGATGCGACCCTTGTCATCCATCGACTCTTTGTATTCAATGCCCCGGGATTCGAACTCCATCTTTGACTTCTCCA
>JAPKXP010000194.1 GCA_026394745.1 Candidatus Altarchaeota archaeon | reverse complement strand
TCCAGAGAGAGCTTGTGCAGCTCGACGCCCGATATAATGCCCAGCGCGAACACGAGGGTTACCAAGATTATAATCCTGCGGTAGCTCATTAAATTACTAATCTACTTTAATCTTTATTTACAGTGAGAAGTATCGTTAAGACCCCGCACCATTCATGGCGCATTGGAGCGCTTCCGGCAGGATGCAGGTTTTGTGTCAGGGGCGCGAAGACTGTCCTGCTGGTCACGGGACTATGCTCGAGAGGCTGCTGGTACTGCCCCTTGAGCGCGAGAAAGAGGGGCAGGGACGTTGTCGTGGCGAACGAGTGGTGGGTCGAGAAGGACGCTGACGTCCTGCGGGAGGCGGAACTCTGCGATTCCCTCGGAGCAGGGATTACCGGCGGCGACCCTTTGCGCAGGCTCGAGCGGACTGTGAAGTACCTTAGAATGCTGAAGAGGAGGTTCGGGGGGAATTTTCACATACACTTGTACACGTCGGGAGAACTCGCCACTGTGGAACGGCTGAAGATGTTGAACAAGGCAGGTCTTGACGAGATAAGGTTCCACCCGGACTTCCTGAAGCAGGATTTCAGGCGGAGCATCGGCCTTGAGAACGCCCTCAAGTTCGGCTGGGACGTGGGATGCGAGATTCCGGTGATTCCGGGAAAACTTGGGGAGACTAAAAGGCTCATAGACTACATAAACAAAATCGGAGTTGCGTTCCTGAACCTAAACGAGCTGGAGATATCCGAGACGAACGCAGCTTCCATGGAAAAGAGGGGATTCACGCCTGCCGGCGAAATCTCCTTCGCAGTGAAAGGCAGCAGGGAGACGGCGATGAAGCTCCTCAGATACTGCGCGAAAAACACGAAGCTGAAAGTCCACTACTGCACTGTCATGCTGAAGGACGGCGTACAACTCAGGAACAGGCTGGAGAGGAGGGCGAGGAACGTCGCAAAAGATTATGACGTAGTAACGAACGAAGGACTACTTTACAGGGGCGCAATATACCTGCCGAAGCTTTCGCCTTCTTTCGACTACGGCAATAAAATCAAGGGAATCAAAGGACTAAAGAGAATTGCGTTAGTCAAAAAACTTAAAGCCAAGGCCAGGATACTGTCCAACGAATTCGAAATCCCGAAGGAACTCATCGAAGTAGACGAGAGGAAGCTTCGCATACTCACCGGAGCTTGGATTATAGAGGAAATCGCAAAAGAGATAAAGTCGCTTGGACTTTCGCCCGCGGTGGTCGAGGAATACCCGACGTGGGACGGCCTATGCGTCGACATGAGGATGCTCTAGCCCTTAAGCTCGCTCGTCTTCTTCCACGATATTCCATTGCCTTCAAGGATTCCCGTTATTTTCTGCTTCTCCTCGCTCTTCAAGCCCTTCCAGTCCAAGACGGCAAAGTCGGGCTTGGGAACCGTCTTTTCCAACATCAGCTTAACCATCTCCAAGGTAGCGTACTCGACAGCGTGCTTGGGCATTATGTGGCCTAAAGCCACGTTCCCCATGACTTCACTGAAGTTGGGTGCGTAATGCGGCCCGCCGAAGCCTATCGCGACGGGGACTTTCTCCGGCTCGGTAGAGTACAGTTCGTATATTACTTCCGCAACAGCCCTGCACGCAGACATGTCGTTCCACTGCAGTTCGCTGCTCCCCACCTCGACGTATACAAGCGGGAACGGAAGCTCTGTCGGGCCGTGGTGCGTCACCTCCAGGCTGACGTCGTACGGAAGACTGTATTTCCGCTGCTTTTCCTTCAGCAGAAGCAGGGCCTTCCTCAGGTACAACGCGTTTGTTGACTGAAGGCGTCCTGGAGAGCCTCCGAGCTCGGCCTTGCCGAAGTTGCCGGTGGCGTGGCAGGTTAACGTCGGAGTCCCGCTCTCGGACTTGTGCCTGGAAGCAACGATTGCGAGTTCTAGATTGACCGGGAGCTCCATCTTGTCCTTGATGTTGCCTTCCACCCGCACGACAGCCGAGGAAGCCAGCTTAAGCTCCTCGACAAGAAGCCTCGCGATATTCCCCCCCGCCAAATCATCCGACGAATACAAAACAAGCTTCATAGCACTCTATTTATGGTATTAATTGTTTTAAACTTACCCTACTTATTCTATACCATGCGAGTCCTCTTGATTCACAGCGACAGCATAGAGTTTGAGGCCAAGAAGAAGGCCATAAAGGACGCCGAAGAAATTAAGGAGACCACCGGGAAGGCTGAGAACGCGCTGGTCGTTTTCATCGCCGGAGAGAAGCCTGACGAGCAGAACCCGGACTCTGTGGTAAGCCAGCTCGTG
>JAPKXP010000124.1 GCA_026394745.1 Candidatus Altarchaeota archaeon | reverse complement strand
AAGAGGACTACTAAACCAGCATGAAATCCAGACTACGATGGGTCCAGGACGCGACGTCAAGCCGTCCCTCATCCTGGAGTACTTCACTTCAACGCTCATCGTATTTGCCGTGGCTTACGGCATATACCTGACACTCGGCGGACACATAACGCCCGGCGGAGGATTCCAGGGCGGCTCACTGATAGCGTCCGGAGTGCTGCTCTCGCTCGTCGTCTACGGTAGGAAGCATCTTGTCTCGTTCGGCCACAGCTTCCTCATAAAGCTGGAGACGCTCGGCCTTTTAATCTACCTGCTTTTAGGCCTTGCAGGACTTGCGTTCAGCGGCTTCTACCTGTATAATCTTGGCGTCGACTTCTACCAGATTGTTCCAAGCACGGTAGAGAATGCGTTCAACTATCCCGACGTCGTGAAAGCCGGGATACTCCCCTACCTTAACATCGCGGTCATGCTCAAGGTTTCGGCAGGATTGTCCACGCTGCTGCTCGTGCTGCTGGAGGTGAAGGAGCATGATTAAAATCATAATACCTGCTGTCCTGGCGTTCCTGTTCGGGCTAATGTACGGCAGTAAAGTCCGGTTCACAGGCAGCGTAATAGTTGCGCTCGCTGCGGGAGTCGCAGCGGCAGTACTGCTCAAGTCTTACCCGTACTATACTGTATATTACTCCAGCCTTCCATCAAGTTTCTCGGAAGTGTTGCTCATGGCGCTCGTCGGAGTGCTGTTAGGCTCAAAACTAAAAAAGAATGAAAAAGTTGATGCAGCTCCTTAAGCTGACTTTCGGCGGAATCCACAACATACCCAAGATAATGTTTGGATGCGGCAGGAGGGTGGACGAGAACATCCGGAAGGGCATACTCTCCAACACGATAAGATACCCCGAAACGGTCGACAAGGACGCGTGCATAGGATGCGGCGTGTGCAGCCTCATGTGCCCTACGAAGGCGATAACCATGAATTTGCTGGCGGAAAAAATCATGCTAAAGGAAAACTATTTCAAGGAAAAGGTGCCTGAAATAAACCTTGAGAAGTGCATATACTGCTTCCAGTGCCACGACAACTGCCCGGTCTACAAGCTGCACAAGCTGGAGGCTGCGATACACCCGCGCGGCATAAGAATCTCGGGGGTCAAGGCGCAGGACTTGTTCAAGAAGGAGGCTGTGCAATGAACCTTAGGAAGGCTTCGAGGAAAAGGTCGGTGCACGCGATGCTGGTTTACACCGGCGGCTGCAACGGCTGCGAGATTGAGGTGCTTAACGCGCTCTTCTCGCCTTACTACGACGTCGAGCAGTACCGCGTCATGTTCACGTTCAACCCCCGAGAGGCGGACGTACTAGTCGTCACCGGACCCATAACCGTCAGGACATTGCCGCAGCTTAAGGCGATATACGAGAACATGCCAGAGCCGAAGGCCGTGGTCGCCGTGGGAGCGTGCGCCAACATGGGCGGCATATACGTCAACGTCTTCGGCGACTTAGGCCCGAGCGAGCAGATTGCAGGACCATTAGAGAAGATTCTGCCTGTGGATGCGAAGGCAGCCGGCTGTGCTCCAAGGCCTGAGGACGTCATCAAGGCGGTTGCTTCAGTAATACCCAAGCTCGTGGAGGCGAAGAGATGAGAGTCGAAGTTCCGTTAGGCACAATACACCCGGCTTTAATCGAGCCGTTCAGGACTAGGCTGTGGATTGAGGATGAGGTAGTCGTAGACTGCGAGATAACTTACAACGCAGCCCACCGCGGAATAGAGCGGATTCTCGAAGGTGTGCCGGTCCTCAAGGCATCGATGATAGTAGAGAAGGTGTGCGGCCTGTGCTCCCACTTCCACCTGTGGAATTCCATCAGGGCTACCGAGAAGGCGCTCGGCGTCACCCCGACTGAACGAGCAGAGTACATCCGCGTCCTAGTCGCGGAACTGGAGAGGATACACTCGCACCTGTTCTTCATAGGACACGCCTGCGAAGTCCTAGGCCACGAGACTTTCGTCTACCGCGCATTCGAAATCAGGGAGCCGCTGATGAGAATACTCTACGAGCTGACCGGCAACAGAGTCCACTACGCTGTTCCAGTGGTCGGCGGCGTACGGCCCCGCGCCAACCCCTCAGACGAGACGCTAAAGAAAGTGACTGGATACTTAAACGACCTCGAGCCGAAGCTCAACGCGTTCGTAGACAGGTTCATGAACGACCCGCTGGTGATGTCGCGCGTCACAGGCGCTGGCATACTCAGGAAGAGCGTCGCAGAGGAGATGTACGCGGTAGGGCCGACCGCAAGGGCTTCAGGAGTCAACAACGACGTCCGACTGCAGATGCCTGAATACAAGCCTTTCGAATACAAGACAATACTGCTAAAGGACGGAGACAACAAGGCGCGCGTGGCGCTCAGGTGCCTGGAGATGTACGAGTCAGTGAAGATAATCCGGCAAGTGCTGGACAAGCTGCCGTCCGGCCCGGTAGTAGGAGATGTGAAGCTGAAGTTCGACACGGAATTCGCGCAAGCATACATCGAGGCGCCGCGCGGCGAACTATATCACATACTCAAAGTCGACGCTAAAGGAAAAGTCAGGAACTACCGCATCAGGACTCCGACGCCCTCGAACCTCGCCTCGATGGAGAAGGCGTGCGTGGGAGACCACCTGACCGACGCCGTGCTCACGATAGCAAGCTGCGACCCATGCCTTTCATGCAGCAGCCGCGCGCTGGTCGTCGACAACAAGACCGGTAAAGAGCGCGTCTTCGACTACTCTAAGGGGGTGAGCGGCAGATGATAATGGACTTATTGCTCGACAGCTTCACCGTCCTTGCGATAGCGTTCGCGTTCGCAGTCTTCCTCCCTGGCATAGAGCGTAAAGTCCAGGCGAGGATACAGCGACGCTACGGTCCGCCAGTCACAACGCCTGGCCTGTGGAACATCGCAAAAGCCTTCTTCAAGCAGAACGTCACGCCGAACTCGCCGAACCCCCTGATGTACCAGCTCTTCGTCCTGGTTAGCATAACCTCAGTATCCCTGATACTCCTCATCTCAAACCCCCTATGGTGGGGCTTCCTCGGATTCAGCTCAGTATTTGCGGTCATGGGCCTGTTCAAGGTCGAGGAAGTCGTGTACCTTTTCATGGGTTCATTCTCAAAATCCATAATGTCGCTGAAGATGCCTTTCCCAGACCTTATCAAAGGCGCGAAAGAATCGGATGTCAGAAGATTCTTCGAGGAAATCTCGGCAGCGCGCTCGCTCAAGATGATAACACTCGGCTCGTTCCCAATCTACGTCGCACTGTTCGTTCCTTTCGCCGCCGCAGGAAGCCTCTTCATACCAAACGTCGTAATACTCCAAAATCCGCTTGTCGTACTATCCGGTACGATTAGCCTGGAAAGCATCATGGTCCTACTTTCCATGTGGACGCCATTCCTACTGACGGTTCCAGGCATCATATGCGCGGTCGTGTACTTCATAGGATACAACATACTCACCAACACGCGGCCCTTCGACATAATCAAGCCGAAGATAGACGTTATTGAAGGCCCGGTCATGGAGTACGCCTCAGTCTGGCGCGGATTCTACGTCTTCTTCACGGGCCTACTGTCCTTCACGCTATCGAGCCTTTTCATAACAGTATTCCTGGGGATCCCGCTCCTCCTAAGCAATCAGACAATACTTTTTGCGCACCTGCTGCTGATACCCATCTTACCAATACTGTCCGCCACCCTCAAAGCATTCAGCCCGGTGTTCACGTTCAAGCAAATTCTTCCAATATCAATGGCGTCCAGCGCCCTCGCGTTCATAGCGCTGGCGCTCACCTATGCGGGGTTCTAAAAATGCCGAAGATAGTCGTTGAGTCAGGGATGGTGTTGAACATGGGCGGCTTCATACTGGAGAGGAAGGCGAACCTCCCCACAGTAGACGTGATAGTCGGAAACCCGCTGAAGGAGGACGTCAAAGTACCTGCGCCCGTCTACAGCGCAAGCCAGCTTGACGAGTACCGGAAGATAGGCCTCATAGTCGAATACATGCAGGAGGACGAGAGCCTGAGCGAAGCCTTGGAGAGGGTGAAAAACAAGGTCAAGGAACAGATGAGGTAGTCCTAATGCCTCTTAAAAAATAAAGAACAAAAATGAGTTTATCTGTGATAACCAACATGAAGAAAACACTCCTCGTATTATTTGTAATCTGCTTTGCAATTTCCGCCGAAGCGCTCCACTTCGAGAAGACTAGCTTCGGCAATCAGACAGACTGCATAACCCAGAGAGTGTGCATAGCGCGCGGCGACATAATGCAAATCTACAACTCAGCCCTAGAGCAGAAGGCGGACGGCGCCAGCCCTGCGAGAAGCCCGCTCGGTACCGAATGGGCGTTCGGCAACTGCGCGAACAAAAGCTCCTTTGCGTTCAACACGTTCATCAACACCTCCAACTTTTATCCACCTGGGGTCGTCGGCAGAGACATGTGCCTCCACCTAACCGAGGAAGACCTGTACGTGGACGTGAAGTTCGAGAGCTACGGCGGCGGCGACTCCGGCGGAGGATTCTCGTACACGAGGGGCGAAGTCATCCTGCCGCAGGCTACTTCAACGAGCCTAATACCTGACAATTCTGCAAGCGCAAAAAGCGAGTCCAGCCCCGGCAGTGGATTCCCCCTCCTAATACTCATAGCACTCCTCTTTGTCGTCGCTGCAGCCGCCGCTTCAAGGAAGCGGAACAATAAAAGCAAATAGTTTATATACTGTGATTAACATAACTTTCCATGTTGAATTACCGCGTCTGCCTGACGGCTTTTTTACTACTTATACTAGCCTACCAGGCATCATCCGAAGGCTCAGACTCCTCAGGGCTCTCCGAGTGGAGGATGTACGGCAGGGACTTGAACCACACAAGATACTATGCGGGACCGATTGACGCCGCAAACATGGCCTTACTCTGGAACTACTCAAGCATGGACGGAGTCCGCTCCTCACCCGCGATAGCCGGAGGGACGCTATACTTCGGCTCCAACGACAACTTCACATACGCCCTCAACGCCACCACCGGCGCCATCCTATGGTCATTCAACTCAGGAGGATTCGTGTTCTCGTCTCCTGCAGTCGCAGACGGCATGGTCTACATAGGCTCAAGCGACTACCGATTCTACGCGCTGGACGCAACGTCCGGAACCCAAGTCTGGAACTACTCCACCCTAAACTGGACTAGGCCTTCTCCGTTAGTCTCCGGTGGAGTGCTTTACGGTGGCTCCTGGGACAAGCGCTTCTACGCCCTCAACGCCACCACCGGCGGGCACATATGGAACTACACGACCGGCAACGTCATAGACTCATCACCAATCGTCGTCAACGGCATGTTCTACGCCGGCTCCAACGACAAAAAGGTCTACGGGTTATACGCTAACAACGGCACCCTCGCGTGGTCCTACACCACAGGCGGGAACGTGTTCTCATCCCCGGCGTTCTCAAACGGAATAGTCTACGTAGGCTCCTACGACAACAAGACGTACGCCCTCAACGCCACCACCGGAGCCAAGGTATGGGAATTCCGGACAGGCAACTCAGTGCGCTCATCGCCTGCCGTCGCCTCAGGCGTCATATACCTCGGCTCAGACGACCGGAGAGTGTACGCGCTCGACGCGGCTTCCGGAAGCCATATCTGGAACACGACCCTCGGAGGGTTCGTCCGGTCATCGCCTGCCGTCGCCTCAGGCGTGATTTTCATCGGTTGCGACGACAACAAGACCTACGCATTAAACACGTCAGACGGGGCCATCCTATGGAGTTACACCACCGGAAACCAAATACTGTCCACGCCAGCAATCGCCGATGGAGTTGTCTATGTCGGCTCGAACGACAACAACATTTACGCCTTCGCAGCGACCACTTCAACAACATCGACAACCACATCCTCCTCGACGTCAACGACATCAACTACAGAGTCGACAACCTCAACATCCTCCACAACCACAACGACAGTATCCGGCTCAACGCCACCCTCCGTGACAACATCGACTGTGGAAACGACTTCAACATCCACCACATCGACATCCACCACTTCATCCACATCTTCGACGACACCTTCAGTCAGCAGGCCATTCCACTTCGTCCACAACGACTACGGCACCGAGCAAGACTGCATTACATCCAACGTCTGCATAACAAGGGGGCTTAGCAAGCAAATATACAATTCAGTTATGGAAAGCCAGGCAGACGGCACAGGTGGGCAGAGCCCAGCAGGCACTAGATGGGCTATCGGCAACTGCGCGAGCAAGGACTCCCTAAGCTTCCGCACTTTCGTTTCAGCATGCAGCAACAACCCGCCGAGCGTAATAGGGCAGGCGATGTGCCTGTACCTCACGTTCGACAACATCTACCTCGACGTTATGTTCGACGGCTGGACTACAGGCAACGCCGGAGGCGGATTCTCGTACTACCGGAGCCTCGTGGACTCCGGCGACAGCAGGGAAAAGCCCATTACAACATCATCCACAACACTACCTGAGCCAAACTCCTCAACCACGACAACATTAATGGCTGTGAACTCGTCCACAACCACGATACCACCTTCATCAACATCGACCACTGTAACCCAGACCACCCTCGCAATAAGGCGCGCGTCATCAACTACGACAATACGGGCGGCGCCAGAATACACGACCACCTCATCAATAAAAATTATTGTGGACGAACCCCAGACCCAACAGAGTACTCCTCCATCCAGCGGAATCGTGCCCCAAATTAAATCACTGCTGAAAGGACTCTCCTTCAGCGCAGGCCTGCCAACATCACCCCTAGCAGCCATCCAAGCATTCATAGCGCTTGCAGTAATAGCGGCATTAGCTGTGATTTTGTACCTTAAAAAACGGGGTAAAAAAATTAACCCCACAAAACTCAACAAAGCCGGCAGCAGCAGTTAACCAAACATCCTGCTCATAAACTCGTGCCCCTCGATTAGCCCGTACGCGCCTTTCTTCGCCTCCTTCTCGCTGTATGATCTCGTCTTGTCGGGCTTCTTCCTTTTGTCGTATATCGCGAAGGGCACGGGGTCGTCGACGTGCGTCCTCACTTCAATCGGCGTCGCGTGGTCAGGCAGCAGGCCTAAAACATAGTCTCCTTCAAGCTTGTTGAGCATCCTGCCTAAAACTCTTTCGTCTATGTCCTCGATAGCCTTAATCTTGTGCTCCAAGCTGCCTTCATGCCCGCTCTCGTCCGTGCTCTCTATGTGTACGTACACAAAGTCTTTGCTTTCAAGACTCTTCAGGGCGTAGTCCGCCTTGCCCTCGTAGTTCGTGTCCAAGTATCCTGTCGCACCAGGGACGTCTATCACTTCAAGGCCTATCACTCTGGCTATGCCCTTAAGCAGGTCGACTGCGGAAATCAATGAGCCCGACAAACCGTACTTGCTCTCGAACTTCTCAAGCTTGGGGTTCCTGCCCGGACCCCAGAACCACAGCATGTTCCCCGGATTCTTCCCGCTCCCAACCCGCTTTACGTTCACCGGGTGTTTTGAAAGCAAGTCCACGGACTCCCTCATGATATCATTCAAAACTTTCGCGGTCTCCGCAGCATCGGGCTTGAGCGGCTTTATGAGATTCTCCTCAACCACTCCACCGACTATGTCATGCGGTGGCTTGCAGTCCAGTCTGTCGGAATACCTCTCCCTAAGCACGATGAGGTTCCTGTAGCTCACTCCAGGATAAAGCTCTATCCCACTGCCGCCGAATCTTTCCCCCATAGCATTCATCAGTTCACTGCCCTCTCCGTTGCTGATGTGCCCTGACGTGAAGTCTGCAATCCTCCCGCCCTTCTGGAATATTATGTTGCACCTTAAAGCGATATCCTTCCCGGAGAGTTTCACACCCATGTTCATCGCCTCAAGAGGCCCCCTCCCGGGATAATATTTTCTGGGGTCGTAGCCTAGGACGCAGAGGTTGGCTACGCCGCTATCGAAGGGAACTCCTGGATGAAGCGTCTGAGCGAGGCCGCACCTACCCTCCCTTGCGATATAATCCATGTTCGGCTTATTCGCCGCCTCAAGGGGCGTCCTGCCTGAAAGCTCCTTCAACGGCCGGTCGCTCATGCCGTCGCACAACAACAAAACGTATTTAACCATCGTAAAGCGAAAATACTTAGAGTATATTCACCCTCTAAAGGTAAATAAGTTTCGCTTCAACAATGGACGACGTGACTGTAAGGTGGTTCCGGCCGGAGGACGCGCAAGACATCGTTAGACTGCACGCTGAAAACATGGACTACTTCGAGGAGGAGCAGCCGCTAACGCCCGAATTCGTCATCGAATCCTCCAAGAGAAGCGACTTCCGCTTCATGGTGGCCGAACGAGGCGGCAAAGTCGTCGGCTTCACCGGCGCCCTATTCTACTCAAGCGTCGGCAGGGCCGAGCTAGGACCCATAAGCGTCGGAAAAAACCAGCAGAACCACGGCGCAGGAAACAAGCTGGTCGCAAGCATGCTCGACTTCCTCAAGTCCGCAGGCATACACAGGGTCGTCGCCCACGTGAAGGCGTCCAACTCCAGCGCGATAAACTTCTTCCTAAGCTGCGGCTTCTACGTCGAAGCGAACCTCCGTGAGTACACGATGAAAAGGGAGGACGCAGTCCAGCTGGCCGTACTATTAAACTAGCAGGTATATCCAATCATACCTCAAGTTTTTAAAGATAATAATTAATATATTTGGCGCGACTCCTGTTTTTAAGGAATACACTAAATATACTAAAGAGTAAAATGAGAGTTATAACAATATTCCTTGTAGCTATAGTACTTTCCGTCTTTTTTTCAGCAGGCGCTTCGGCAGTTAGGATAGACAATATGCGATTGTCCCCGGACCCCGCTAAATACTACCAGGACTTCAACATAAAAGCCAGCCTCACCGGAGACACGTGCGCTATAGAAGCCCGCTTCTTCATAGACGACTACCTGTTCTCAAGGAAGAACGTTCCATGCGACGCCGAAGACATCGACGCGGACTTCACCGAGAACGAGTGGGACACTTCCAACCTCAACTGCGGCGTCCACATGGCAGTAATCGAACTCGTATCCCACGGAACCGTAGTCGAAAACTACACTCAAAGCGTCGACATAGGAATAGTACCCGACATCACGTTCGACCCGGTCATGCCGACCGTAGACCGCGACTTCAAAATAACCTTCAGAGACCCTGGCACGCAGTCCCTCATACAAAACATGAAAGTCAAGATAGTCGACAAGCTCACGTTCGCCTCATCAGACCGCGACACTGGCATGTCCGGACAGGCAACATACTCCACAAAAAACCCCGGCGTATACAGAATTGAGCTCAGCAAGAAAGAGTACTGTGGAAACATAGAGTTCTACGTGAAAAGGCAGATGCTCGTTGACGGCCCCAAGCCCACCAACCCAGTGGTAGACGAGCCAATAACAATCGGCGTCCCCGCGGGAGCCTCGCTCGGGATTAAAGTACTCGACTCCAAAGGCGCGATATACAAGACAGTGTTCGAGTCGATATCCGGCGGCGCGAACTTCACCATAAGCGAGCCAGGAAACTACACCGTAGTGATAGGCGACCTCAGCACCAAATACTGGCCAGTCAACAAGTCCATCACCGTATACTCCAAGCCAGTGCCTGAAATTAAGGTATTCCCGGAGCAGCCTGCAGTCGGAAAAACCATGACCATAACCGTCTCCGCAAGGGACGTGGGCCTGGAAGGAGCCACAATCACGGTCACAAAGCCGGATGGAGTGTCCAAAGAGCTTACCACCGGTTCGGGCGGTTCAGTCAACTACGACGGCGCGTCATCCGTCGGACGCTACACGGTACGTGCTGAGAAGAACAAGTACGAGACGGTAACCGCGCAGTTCGACGTCTACTACTCATTCAACGTGCTATACGAGCCGTCCAAGCCTACGATAAACGACACAATCACGCTGACCGTCCAAAACCAGGACGGCGCCGGAGTAGGCGACGCCACAGTCAGCATACCAGCCATCGGATTCCTCGGCTACACAGACAACGACGGCAAAATCAAGTTCAAGCTGAACGAGCCCAAGGACTACGAAGTAGTAGTAAGCAAGCAACGGTACTGGAACGCAACCAGCACGATAACCCCATGCGGCATACTTATCGTGGAACTCAGCGCCTACGACATTGAACTAGGAGGCAACATAAGCATCAGCTCCAGCACATGCTTCGGGAACCCCGTGGACTCCACGATACAGATC
>JAPKXP010000130.1 GCA_026394745.1 Candidatus Altarchaeota archaeon | reverse complement strand
GTCGTATCTGAATGGATTTTGTTTGATGAGTCGGAGTTTGTCTTCAATGAGATGTTTTGTTTTCTCGTCATAGCCTAGCCACTGCTTTTCAAAGAAGCGGGTGTATAGCAGTTCAAAGTTTGAGGCCATGTTTTGCCATATCCTTTTCAGAGAGAATATTGCCTGCGGCTTCCTCCTGCCTGACCCATTCCAGCAGTTGCTTGTCTTTCTCTGTCATCTCCCCTAAGCCAATCTTGTAGTTTATTATCTCCCGTCGAAGGCTCTCTCTAACGATTTCGCTGAAATTGCTGAAATAGCCTTTTTCCACAAGATTCTTAGATTCCTGTAGGAGTTTTTCCGGGAGCAACACATTCACTCTAACATTCTCCATCTCGCATACCTCCAAAATATGTGTATAACGTATGTACAGTATATGTATATAAATGCTCTGCCTCTGCACCGAGATGATAAACACCTTAGTTGCGGGGGAAGCAATTTGTACCCTGAAAATCCCCCTACTAGGTCCAACCACCCGCATTTTCTGACAGTTAATTGCCCTGATCCTAACAGGAGGGTCTAGATTTTATTGAGTTGTAGGCCGCTGAGGCATTGGTTCTTGATGTCGGAGTTTTCTATCGGGTCGCACATACTAGCGGAGAGGTAGCATTGGTCGCGGTCCGGCTGACCTAGGTCCTTGCAGAACATCGCGTTAGATGGCGTGCCGCCGTAAAGGTCGCTTGTCGGGACGCCGGCGCAGTATTGGAGGCCGTGGAATATTGCCTCCGCATAGGCTCCCGCGTGTTGCTGTATTTCGGCACATCTTCGCAGCTCTGACTGGGGCAGATATAAGTCGCCGGAGGCGGCCATCTTGCAACGCTCATACACCGTCCTGTTGGCGCGAGCCTCAAGACAGATGGCTCTCTTGTCCGCTTCGGAGACAGGCAGCGTGGATGACGGCGTGAATAAAGTTGATGCCGTCGATAAGGTAGTGGTAGGATAGGGTTGGAATGTCGCGAGGGTGGTACTCGCCGATTCCTCGGCAGGCGACGCCCCGATGCAGCCCAGCGTCAGCACGGCAGCCAATAGTGCAACAAACAGACGCACAGTCCCCACTCCCCTTGAGATGCCACCAGAATAGATTTTCATGTTGACTGTTGGACCCATTCGCCGTTTACTGATGCCCTGCACTTCGCCCACTGGGGCGGCTGCTCGTAGACGACGCTGAACTGCCGGTTCTCGCCTGGATTTAAGTTCGTTATCATAGTAGTCTTTTCACCGCCGGAAACAATCTCGCCTGCTTCGGTTAGAAGTTGGGTGACTATCGGAACTGCATCTATCGTCTTGACGCCGTTGTTGGTGACGTATCCTGCGACCATGGAATTATTGTAATAGTCGTCGTCGCAGCCGGCAATAGAGACTGACACCTGGCTGAAGTCAACCTGAGAATTATCCTCGACCGTCGTCGACGTCGTCGCCTCAGACAAGACTATGGAAGGGAGTGAAGTCAATGAGGACTCAAGCGCCTGCTCATTGGACGGAATCGTCGGAGAGCCGCCTAAACAGCCACAGAACAAGGCCACGAAGACTAGGGATTTTATAAGGTCTCCCATCTTTTTATAATTTTTTTCCATTATTTCACCTCTTTCTTTCCTCATTCAAATTCTGCCTCAGGATAGCGGCGCTGATGGAAGGGTAGCGGACGTATCTCGTCACTGCGGGGGTAGTCCGCTGGCCCGTCTGATGAACAGAAGTAGTGCGGGTGTTTCTCCTGGGCCGATAGGGTAGGTGCTTTTTTCAGTAACCGTTAGTCCGGCTTTGGCTAGTTTTTGCAGGAAGACGTCGGCTAGGCTTTTGCCTTGGCCTTCCAGGCCTATGAGGATGCTGGCTCCTTTAGGGTGTTGTGTTTCGTCGACGTTGAGTTTGCTTATCATTATGTCGGAGAGTGTTGTCATG
>JAPKXP010000077.1 GCA_026394745.1 Candidatus Altarchaeota archaeon | reverse complement strand
CACTACGCTGCTGGTATATTTCGCAGGGTCAAAGCTAGTAGACAAGAAAGCCGGCCTGCTCGCGGCGCTACTCTACGCAATCTACCCGCACGCAATATTCTGGGGCAGGATGAACTACAACAACAACCTGCTAGCGTTCATGATAATGCTATCGCTCGTACTATACCTGCTCGGCGGCAGGTGGAAGACGCTCTCCTACGCAACGATGGGCCTTTCAGTCCTCGCAGAGTTCAACGGCGTGAGCCTAGTCCTGACGGCATTCCTCCTTACGGCGCTAGTCGATAAAAAGAATCTCTTGAAGAACATGGGAATAGTGCTCGCCCCGGCAATCGCATTCACCCTAATAATGCTTTACCTGAAGCCGGAATACTTCCTGCACGACCTCGGCTACCAGCTCAACAGGTTCGGCTTCACTCCACCATTATTCGGCGTCGCGGCAGCAGCTCTCGCAGTATTCTATCTTGGGAAAGACAAGCTTCCGAAACTGTACGAGAAAGCGATGACATTCCTCAGGAAGGAAGTCCGCATACTATTCAACGAATACGACAACGTCGTGTGGAAGTACGGCCTCCTCATCACGCTTGCCGCGGCGCACTTCTACTGCAGCAAGTGGCTGTTCCACGAATTCAGCGACAGCTACTTCATAGGAAGCTTCGAATACTACTGGTTTGCGCTCGCAGGACTACTACTCGTGAGAGACACGGTGAAGAGGAATACGGCGCTAATATTCGCGCTGCCGATACTAATCATCACGCTAAAGATTGCGCGATTCGACCACATGTGCATACCAATGTACCCGCTCTTCGCCCTCGGCTGCGGAATCCTGCTGCCGGAGCTTTTCGGATTCCTGAAGAAGCTGACCGCGCTCTTCACCAGCAACAGGACACTCGCAACAATACTGCCGGTAATATTGCTCGCATACCCCTTCGTCTACACCGCGTTCATGGACGCCGACTCGTTCATACTCGGAAACAACATAAACCGCGAAGACGTGAACGGCATGATGAAGGCGGCGGAGTACGTGAGCGAGAGGAGCGGACCAAACGACATCACATTGACTACTACGCACCTAGCAAGGTTCGTGAGGAACGGGAACGCGACATTGTTCATACAAGGCATCGCAATACACAGGCCCATAGAGTACTACGCGAAATTCCCGACTGAAAGGTTCGTCTACAACGTGTCCTACAGGAACGCGAAATACATTGTGATTCCGGGAAGCGAAGGACTCGCGTGGCTCGCAAACGTGGACAACGGAAGCTTCAGGGACATCTCAAGCGAGATAGAAGGCTGGGGAGTCGAGGCTGAAATCGGACCCTACTTCATATACAGGAATCCGAACAAGTGACTACTCGCGCATGACCTTGTCCACAGCCAGGTAAGACGCCGTCGCGTAGATTACTCCTATAATCAAGTCGATTACGTAGTGGTGGCCCAAGTACACCGCGCCGTAGGCTACGCCAAGAGGCAGGATTACCACAGGCAACGCCTTCCTGCCCCAGGTCCGGAGCGAATACAGAAAGATTATCCAGGGGTAAGCCATGTGCAACGAAGGTATCGCAGCCACATCGTTCGCGTTCAAGTGAAAGTAAATCGTCTCGACGTAGACTGACGGAATAACGGTCTGGTCTGTGATGACGTCCTTCAGCGGCGGGAGAAAGCCGTGTTTTGCGGCAAGCCAGGGAGGAGCGGCAGGATAAAGCAGGAAAGTTATCAAGCCCGCATAAGAGACCAGTATTATCGCAGCCTTGTACCTGCTGAACATCCCCCGGTTCACGACCCAAAGCAGGTAGGCGAAGAACATCATGCTCAGGAAGTGAGTGGTATAGAAGAACACCGCAACGTTCGTGTATAAAGGATTCCCGGTAGCTGAGAGAGTATCCTGCAGCCAGACGGTCGGTACAACGCCGAAAAACAAAAGCTTATCCGCGTTAATCAACTCCACATAATGAGCTGCGCCGGAAAGCATGTCGGCAATACCCCGCATCGCGTCGTAAGCTACAATCAAGGCAATGAAGGGAACCCAGTCCCATATGAAACTCTTCTCCCTCCTCAATAAGAAAGTCCCTAAAAGACCGATGAACAACATCTGGTCTGGGGTTATGGTCATGTTCGACCGGAGAATCAGGAAAAGCAAGCAGACAATGTATAACGCTATCCCAATCTTCGACGCCCTATTCAATCGCTCATCCTCCTTGCCAAGCAAGCCGTCAACCGACCTGCTGAAATCGAACTTAACGAGACCGAAACGCTTCAATATGAAGTACGAGGAACCAATCACGCCTAGGATAGACAATAACGGGCCTGAAACGCCCTCGACAAGAAAAACGGATGGGATTAACAGTACGTAAGCTATGAACGCCAGCTTCCCCTCAACGTCCTTGGCCAATCTCAACACCAAATTATACTATAATGCCGCTCCAGAAAACGAACCAGAACCAGAAGAGCAGGAAAGCTATCAGCAGGCCGAAGTACATTATGTCCTTCCTCGTTATGTCGTCCCTCAGCTCAAGTTTCATCGAATAAACATTAGTAATTAGAATATAAAACGAGTTTTTATGCGACTATGGGATACTATATAGTAATGCAAAAGACAGTATCAGCGGAAGCCAAGGCAAAGAAGGTACCGCAGACCACCCAGCGAGTGGACCTAGACACCTTAAACAAGATTAAGGCTATCGACCTGCACCTGAGCCAGAAGGGCGTCCGGCTCAGCCAGAGCGAGATAATCGCCAAGGCGGTGAGTTTTGCCGCAGGCAGGGAAGGCGAATTCATGGAGTACGCCTGCTCCGGAGAATTGAAGACTGAGAGCACGTTCGACATGATAGTGAGCCTTACCGGGAAGCCCTGGTTTCCGTACGGTAACCTGATTTAGAGCTGTTGTATACATGTATACAAGAGCCGATATTTTTAAATTAGTACTCTGAATAAGCTATCAGGCGGCTAAAAACCGTACAAACTAGTATGAGGTGAAATAAATGAGGTATAAACAATTGATGGTACTAGGCCTTATGCTAATGGCCATAGGACTAGCCAGCGCAACAACAGTAAACTCTGGAATGATAAGCGCAAGACAAGCCATATGCGACATCCTATACAACATAAGAGACCTGCTATTCTACATAGCAGCCGGAGTCGCAGTAGTAGTCATAACACTACAAGGTATTAAGTGGACTGGAAGCGCAGACGACCCAGGAGCAAGAAAACAGGCAAAGGAAGGTATAGTTCACGCGGTCATCGGACTAATCATAGTGATGATAGCAGTCTGGATCGTAGTACTAGTCTTCACAGGGTCACAGTGCGCACTACCAGTCTAAAGCACACAAAAAACCCCTCTTTTTCTTTATTTTTCTTTTATTACTATAACCTAATTTCCTTTACTTTGTTCTTCTTTTGATTTACTTTCCTTTTTCTACGTTTTATAATAAAAATCAATATAATATACTGGTGAAACCCACGTCCGCTTCCTCCAGGATGTTCTGCCGCTGGATGCTTGGAATCACGATAGTTCTACTGCTGCTTTCCATCCCCGTCTATACGGCCATAGCTGAGGGCCCTAAGGGGGAGGATGGCTATAAGATCCCCAACCAGTATGAGACTGAACGGCAGGAGTGCGAGAAGAAGCACCCTAAGAAGGGCACGTGCTGGAATCCGTTCAACTGGGGCAACTGCATAAAGCGCGGTCTATGCAAGGCTTGGTCGTACATAAAGCAGGGCGTGGACTGGGTCGTGAAGATTCTTTTAGGGCCGATTCTGGCGTGGCTTAAGAGCAGGATGCTTGAGGTCTTCGAGAAGCTGGGGGCGCACATGGTTGAGGTCATAATCTATTTGACGCCGAACCTTAATGACCCGAGCATGACTCCGGTTTTCGCTGACGTGCATCGTACGATATTCACTATACTCGTTCCGTTCTACTCGTTCAACATAATACTGGTGGGAATATACTTCCTGTTCACTTCCGTGGAGCCTGCCAAGAGAGCCAAGGCTAAGGACATGCTTCAGACGCTTATCGTGAGCATGGTATTAGTGTCGGTGTCGCCTGCATTGTATAGGATTCTCATTGACGCCTCGAACATTATCTCCAGGGAGATGATGGACGTTATGAAGACCCAGACTATGAGTGTGTTGGGGACGAGCTGCGGCGGTCCGTCAATAAACTTCTTCGGGGTATTCCTGGGGAGCGCGTTCACTGCTGTTCTGGCGAACCCTGGTTTCAGCCTGTTTTTTGTGATGGTGTTGTTCCTGTTTTACCTCATGATACTGTTGTTCCTTGCAGTGAGATACGCTATGATAATCATATTCTACCTGCTTTTCCCGTTCACGGTCTTCTGCTACTTTTTCGAGTACACCAAGAACCTTGGGGGTGACCTTCTTTCCAGGAGCATCATGTGGATTCTTTGCGGTCCCATAATGGCTTTAATGGTGGCGATAACTGTTTTCGTTGCAGCTGCGACAGTTAATTTCTCGATAAGCGGCGGCGCAAGCTGCGGGAAGGTCACGGGCATCAGCGGCTCGAGAGTATCTTACACGGCGGGCGTGCCGCCATGGCAGAGGCATGACTTGGACAGAATAGAAATCAGGAGCGACACCGCTTACGGCTCGACGACATTTGGCGGGCTTAGCTCCGGCGAGAAGTCGAGCATGTTCCACGGCTTCATGCTGCTTTTAATCCTCATGGCCGGTTTCACGGGAATACTCTTGGTGCCTTTGATGATGACTGGAATGATGAAGTGGGTTGGCGCCGGCATTGCCGCATCTGGAATGAACAGGATGGCTAAGGCCGAGGGCAGGACTGAGAGGTGGAAGGCCTTTGGCATGATTTCCGCAGGAAACTATATGATGGGGCAGGGTTCGAGGTCTCTTGTCAGCGCGGGGGTGCAGGCGAGCCGCGCGAGGCCTGACCGTTTCGAGCAGACGAGCAACGACATGATTCCCAGCTGGTCTGAGTTAAAGTCCGGCGCCGGCAGGTGGGCTAGCGGCGGTGGGCCGGCGAGGATGCTTGGCGCTGGAAGCGGCGGGAGTCAAAGCGGAGGGGGCATTCTCAGCCAGGCTGCTGCTCCGTTGAAGGCGGTCGGGGGCCTTCTTGGAGGCATAAAGGAGAGTTTCTCGACTGCGCAGGACAAGCAGGATGCTGCTGCCGCGGAGTTCATGAATGTGATGGGCTTGCAGGGTCAGGAGCTCGTTGGCGCGCCCTACCAGAAGACGCTGCCTGGAGGGAGCATTTCCGGCGGAGGGGGTGCTGCAGGCAAGTACGCAGACCAGGTTAATGTCGGCGAGGGTGTTCCGCAGTCTCCGTTGAGGAAGGCGCCTGGCATCTCCGCGAGCACTGACGCTAGCGGGGAGCCCATAGGAGTTGGCGCGGACAGGTACACGTCCGGCTTGGCTACGGACTACAGCATCAAGACGACTGAGACTGACAGCTGGCTTGTCCCGAAGCTGGGCATATTCGACAGGATTGACTCGATGGTTGCTGGAAGCCGCACTGCCATGAGGTCTCTTTTCACGAAGTCTGGTACTGGAGCTGGACAATCCATGGGCAGTAGGATGGGCCAGTTCGCGAAGGGCGAAGGTAAGGTATTGTGGGCTATGCGGCCGCTTAGCATATTCTTCCCTGTTAGGATTGCCGGGGCGATGATTTACAACATAGGAGTGGAGCTTCTGCCGCCGTTCTTCCACCCGCACGCTTATTGGATTGGAAAGAAGATGTCGGGCATGGGTGTTCGGGCTGCCTACGACAAGGTGTCTGAGGCCAGGCTTTGGAACGTAGAGAGGAATTTCAACAACGCAGGCAGTGCGGAGGAGAGGGAGAGGTACGGCAGGCAGTATGCTACTGCGCTTAACGGTTATGCAGGAGACAAGAATTACGGCATATACATGCAGAAGCTTTCTACGCTGCAGGGTTCAAACGCCGCCTTGTTCGATTATTACATGCAGAACTCGAGGTCCGGGAAGTCTGTCGGCGAAGTCAGGGAGGGTTTGGACGGCTTCATGAAGAACGTGAGCGGCAGCTCAAACCTCGCAGAGTTCAAGACGAAGCACAAGAAGGATCAGGACATCATTTTCGCGGGGATGATGTACCATATGGGCATGGACAAGAAGAAGGTTGATGATTTGACTGACGCGGACTTCACGGCACTCAAGCAGAGGGCGGGGCAGGCCGTGAGCGACGATGACTTGAGGAGGGTTTACGCCGGCATGGACGCGCACGCGAAGGGCTTTGAGGGGTTGGAAGACAAGAGGAGGTTCATGGAGAGGCTTGGCGGCGGAGGGGAAGGTATTGCCGACGACCCTGTTAAGAGGGGGGAGTTTGAGGAGCGCGGCGTAAAGGATCTTGTAGAAGTGTCTGATGGGAAGTTCATGACTAAACAGTACGTCGCATTGGGCGGCTCAGACTTGCAGTCCCAGAGGGATTTCCAGGCTGCTGGGAGAAACGAGTTGTTCTTCAACGCGAGAGAGTATGGTAACCTCCGGGCTATGGGCTACAGCGAGAATGAAGCTAGGAGGATGGCAGGCACCATGAACTTAAAGCTCTGGAGGAGCGGCTCAGGGAATATGTACTTGGAGAACAGTCAGATGAACTACCTGCGCAGGAAGGGGGGGTATGATACTCCAAGTTACAGCGAGACCATGGCCGACGAGTACGGAGTCGGACTGAAGAAGAGCGGCACGGTCAATGTGGTTGTAGGATATGACGGGAAACTTAGCCCTCAAGTCCAGGACGTAGGTTACGACGAGGTTATAATCCACCGGCTGACCTATGATGAGAGGGCGGAGAGAGCTCCAGTGGTGTACACGGACGGGAAGGACAAGGCGAAGCTTGACGACGCCTTCAGGCAGTCGCTTGGCGGAAGCTACGACAGCTTCGACCGCACACGGCAGATGCACGATGACTTGTCGAAGAGGATGCACTTCACGGAGGAGGACACGGAGTCTCTGAGGGGCTTCAGGGACGCAAACGGCAGGAGAGTGTACTCTGACGAGCAGATTCTGCAGTTGATTAAAGGCGGAGTTGATGCGTTCGATGCTTCAAACGCCGGCGTCGGACAGGTGGACAGGGTAAGGCTCGGCGGCATTAGCACGTACTACAGGAGTGGCGACGCAAACCCCGCGGTAGTCTCCCTAGACAACGGAGTCGCAAGCATTAAAATCAACGGCGCATACATTGAGAGTTTAAGCGCGCGGAATCCTGGGATGGACCAGCAGCAGCTCGTCGACAGGTTCGAGAGCGATATAAGGCACGACATGGTCGCGCACGAGTTCAGGCACGACTACGCCTTAAGGAGGCAGGACGACATAGAGAGGGAGTTGTTTGCCGGAATGAGTCCTGCAGAACAGGAAGGCTACAAGCGGGCTAAAGCTGTTCCAGGAGCTTCTGGGGCGATTAGGGAGACGGTCGCTAACGCAATAAAGTTCCAGGGAGGGCAAAGCAGGTACGAGCAGGACGAGACGGCGTACAAAGAGTCCGTCGGGGACCTGCTCTCTCACATGCAGGAACGATATGACAGCAGTGAGGTGCTTAGGCCAAGCGACTTATCGAACATGGCGTCACTGCGCGTTCTCGCAGCGAACACCGGAAATACCATCGCAGTAGGCGAGTTCGACAGGATAGCGGCAAAGGTGGGGACAAACTCAGGAGCCTTCAGGAGGTACCAGACGCTGGGCGGCGGGACGACTGAGGAAGGCGAACAAATCCAAGGCGTACTAGAAAGGATTTACGCTCAAGAGGTAGGGAAACAGTAGGTTTGAAGAATGGCAAAAAAAGACAAGCTTTCGGACTTCGAGGAGGATGTGGTGAACTACTACATGGAGGAGTACATAAGGAATGTAGAGCTTGGGAAAGACTCTTCCATGGACGAACTAACGCGACTCATCGACAATTCCAGATACGGCGGCAACTACCGTCCTAGAATACCTACCATCGACTGGAACCAGCTGTTCAACAAGCACGTGTGCCCGCTTTGCTCAGACCTCATAAGCATGGGGGGGAAGGAGTACGCGTGCGGCAAGTGCAACTTCAGGATACCGCTCGAACTATACGACAAAGCAATCAAGCACTACGAGACTGAAATCGAGCTTACTAAAAACGGCGTGGAGTACAGCAAAAAAATAGCGGACAAGAAGCTTAGCAAGGAGAGGATTGACGAGCTGTACAACACGGGTCTTGACAGGGCTGCAAGCAAGCTCGCCGAGAAGGATAAGGAGACGGAAAACAAAAAATGAGGAAGTCGTGGAAAATCATAGCGGCAGTCGCGCTGATGATACTGGTGTCGACCTACGCGGTATCGCAAAGCGGCGACACCCC
>JAPKXP010000131.1 GCA_026394745.1 Candidatus Altarchaeota archaeon | reverse complement strand
ACGTCTCCATCCGCCCGGAAGACATACTCCTGTCAAAGGACGCGTGTGAAGATGGCGGCATGAATGTTTTACGGGGGCGCATAACCGAAGTTCTGGATGGAGGTATTTTAATCAGAGTCATTGTTGACGTTGGCATCCCGTTATCAGTGCTCTTAACCCGCAGCGCATACCTTGAGAAAAAGCTGGGTAAAGGCGATAATGTTTGCCTTACGTTCAAAGCGATGGACGTGCACGTGTTCTAAAAGCTATTTTGTATAGATTATCGTGCCCACGTGCTTTCCTGCCAGGGCCTTCTTTATGTTTCCTTTCACGAGGCCGTTTATGACCTGAATCTGTTTCACGTTCTTTGCGCGCAGCATGTTGATTAACACTTCGTGTTCGACGACAAGGTCCTTGAGATTCCTCTCTAACAGCTCCTGAACGCTGATTTTCGGGATGAATTCTGCCTTCGGGTTCTTCTTCGGGTCGTCCGTGTAAAGTCCCCTCTCGTCCTTAACATACAGAACATTCCTTGCGCCGTAAAACTCTCCCATGAAAAACGTCCCGGAATCCGTTCTGTGCGGCGGTATCCTCCCGAATTCGGGTATGGTCTCCCAGAAAGTGTAAGGGGGCATTCCCTCCAGAATTGGGATACAGCCGAGCCGGAGGTAAAGAGGAAGCTTCTCAACTTCATCGTATAATATCCTTATCCCCCCGTGTTTCGCGAGAAGCATCTGCAGGAGTCTTGCGTTTTGCGTGGGGACCTTGCCGCCGACGTGCGCGAGAACTCCTGTCGGAAGCCCCAGGTCGAGGCATAATGAATAAACGTGCCTTGCCCTCGTGCCTCCCCCTGTACATAATAGTATCTGGTATTTCTTCGTGCATTCTACTATCTCGTCTAGTATGGGGAATAGCGCTGGTGCTCCGCGGTCTATTATGCTCTGGCCCCCGATTTTAATGACGTTTAGTTCCGGGAGAATCCGATATAATGTTTTCCGGTCTGTCGACTTTAGGACTTCCTTGTCTACAATCGATTTTTTGTAGAACTGGGTCTTTATGTCCGTCTTCTCCTTCCCGACGCCTTTGACTACCGTCATCAACATTACCTCTTGTATATTATGGTTCCTACATTCTTGCCGTTTAAGGCTTTAGTAAGGTTTCCTTCCGTTAAGCCGTTGATTATCTGAACACTCTTTCTGTTCCTCGAGTTTTTGAGCATCTCCAGAACCGGCCGTTCTATTATTAGGTCCTTGAGGTCCATCTTAATCAGCTCGTTGACCTCGATTTTCTTTATGAGTTCCGCCCTCGGGTTGACCATAGGGTTTTCGGTGTACAGACCTTTCTGGTCCTTGAGGTATATCATCGACCTAGCGCCAAAAGTTTCAGAAATGATGTACATTCCAAAGTCTCCTCCGTGCTCAGGTATATTGCCTAGTTTTGGCATCGGAACCCAGTAGTGGTAGGGCGGATTCTGCACGACTACCGGTATCAGCCCGGCATTAAGGTACATCGGCAGTTCGATGAACCTCTCCTTGTTCACGAATATGCCCCCGTGCGGCGCAAGCAGGCACTGTATTATGGTGGTGTTCTGCTCGTCGTTCGAGCCGGCGAGTTGCGCGAGCGCTCCGGGTGGAAGGCCCAAATCTAAACCTATATGGTAGACATGCCTCGTCCTAGCGCCACCGCCGCAGCCGACCATAATCTGGTGCTTCTTCCTGTTTTTGACTATCTCGCGAAGGAGCGGGAACAGCACCTCACTGCCACGGTCTATTATGCTGCTGCCCCCTAGAGAGACAACATTAAGCTTGGGAAGCATCCGATACTCCTTCTCGCTGTGAGTGGAATCGAGAACCTTCTTGTCCAGCAGGGACTCCCTGGTGAACCTGCTCATTATATGGGTCCTCCTTAATCCCCTACCAATCTGTATCTGGCCTTCCTGAATCCCGTCCATCCTATAGTTATCCTCCCCTAATCCAATAAATACCAGCACAGGCCAAGTCGAATCTACCACCCCTAAATCATGAAGTCGACATGCAATCCTGCTTTTTTAGATGAAGCCGCTGTAGCAGCCCCTCCAACCAGAATCGTCTTCGAGTTTAGGAGTTTAACCGGCGCAGTCTTGCATAGCCTATCGAGTGCTTGCGGGCTTTTTACGTAAAGCGTCTCAGCCTCCTTGATTACCCTACTTAAACTCCTGCTGGAATCAAGCGGGTAACCCTCAACCGGAATGCCGTCAATCTCCCTTGCGCAACCGTCGCCCTTCATGTAGAATGCAGTAATCCTCTTGCAATACGGCTTCCTCTCGTAAGGCGACACTACAAAGATGGCCGGCGGCTCCACAAGCGCTTCCCCAGCCAGCCTGACGATGTCGCCTAAACCCCCGCTTATCACCCTGTAATCTTCCTTCCCCGCGTTCTCAACCAGCATGCAGTAGACTTTCCTCTTGCGTCTGCGAACCTTCCCGACGATGTTCTCTAGGTTTCCGACAGGCATGTAGAATACTAGCGTGTCCGCGTCAAGCCCCCCGCATTCCTTTGACTCTGAAATCCAGTTTGCGTTGATTAAGGAAACGGAAGAAGAGCCGTCCCGGTACGTCAGCGGGATTCCAAGCTCGGACAACACCTGGTGCGTGCTGACTCCAGGCACAACCTCCACCTCAACGCCATTCGACCTGAGAAACCTGTAGGCGTCGAAACCCCTGGAGAAATGGAAGATGTCGCCGACCTTCAGGACCGCCACAGTCTTGCCCTCATTCGCGTACTTGAGCAGCAGTTTGTTTATGCGCTCCTGGTTCTTTCCCTTACCTTTCTTGCCCCAGCCCTCGTGCGGCATCGGCTCGCGCATTTTTTTGCCGAGAGGAATCTTCTTGCATTCAGCCTTCTCGAGGATTCTCTTGTCCAGCAGCCTGTCGTACAGAATTACTTCGCTATCGCGGATTGCCTTCAAGGCCTGCAACGTAAGGTGCTTTTCGCCCAGGCCGCATCCGACGAGATAAACTTTGCCGTCCATCGGAAATTAAATCCTCTTATCGAGCTTCTCCTTTATTCTCTCCTTGCTTAAGGCGCCGACAATCCTGTCCACCAGGACGCCGTCCTTGAACATCAGCAGCGTGGGTATTCTCATTACCTTGAATTCAGATGGCGTCTTCAGGTTCTCGTCTATGTTAAGCTTCCCGAACCTTATCTTCCCTTTGTATTCTACGGAAAGCTCCTCGACTATCGGAGTAATCATCCTGCAGGGTCCGCAACAAGGCGTCCACAGGTCTACTACCGCATACCCCTTTGACACGAAATCCCTGAACGTATCGTCCTTCAGCTCAACAACGCTTGCCATACTACTGCACCCGCAATACCTCGCACTTATCGTTCAATTCAACGAAGTGGTGTGCTTTACCCTCGTTGAATGCAATACACTGGTTCTTCGCCTCGTTGTCTTCAAGATGCCTCGGGATGTGGGCCACATCGCACACCCAATCCTCCTTTATGTCATCGGACAGGCAGGGGCCTATGTCAAGGTCTTCACTGACCTTAACGCTCTGGCACTTAAGAATGCAGGCCGCGGTCGCCTCCTCGGCAGCAGACGAATCGTTACTGCCGCCTAGGCAGCCGCAAACCCATAGTAAAAACAAAAAAAGAATGAAAAAAACAACATGTTTTTTCATTCTTATCCTCCCTCTAGCAGCTTCCGCCGCTTGCCGCCGAGCCGGACTGGTCTGCTGCAGAAGTTCCGTTCAACGTCTTAGAGCAGCCGCCGAGGCCTGGATTGGAGGCGCATATGCTCGACTGGATGCTCGCTGCGTTTATTGCGTTGAACATCCTCTTGTTGTTCGCGAGGAACGTCGGGCTCCCTCCGATGGAAAGCTGTTCTGCGGCCTTGATGTTGTCGCTGAGCAGCTTCTTGCCTTCAGCGCCTTCAGCGCAAGCCTTGATTTTGGCTGCGTCCATCCCGTTTCCTGTAGCGCAAGACTCCCAAGCCGTGCTTGTTATGTCCTTGTTCCTGCACCATATGTAGTCCATGAACTTGTAGTTGGCTTGGTAGTACTTCATGGCGCACAGTTCCCTGATGTCCTCTTGCGTCTCCTGGTCGCCGTGCAGGCTGTCGAACACGCCGGGGCTGGTTTCAGTGGCTATGTAGTTGACGCTGAAGTTTATCTGGCCCTTGAAAGCGTTCAAGACCTCCTTCATGGCGTCGAGAGCCATGGTACCGTACGGGCACTGGCTCATCACGAAGACGTCAAGTTTCCCTGGTATTTCAGGCCTGCAGGATATCCTAGACTTGCACTTGTCCTCGCCGCAGTGTTCGCTCGTCGCGTCGCAGTACGGGTCCCATGCTGAGCCGATTCTCAGGCTGTAATACTTGCCTGCGTTCTCAAGGTACCTGCTGACGCTCGAGTATCCTTCGCCGTTCTTCACCGTTTCGTCGAAGAGTAGTGCAGGTAGGGCTGTGATGTTTGACGAGTCGAATAAGCGCTTTCCTTCAGCTGTGCTGTAGTCGAGTTCTTTAACGACCAGCCCCGGGAATATGGACTGTAGCTGGCTTAGGAGGCTGCTCATGTCGCAGTCTGCCCCGCATCTTGCGTCGCTCAAGGCGATTACGTTCACCTTGGCTGCAGCAGGCAGGTTCTTGCACGCCTCTGGCTTCGTGGTTAACACGTTGCATGCCGCCCTCAGGAACTCGCTTGAAGTTCTGCCGCCCGAGTACAAGACGCCGTTCAAGTATATCGTCGGGCTTCCGCTGGCTTTCGCGTCGACCGCCTTCTTTATCGAGGCGGACATGAGCGTCTTCCCCTCAGCTCCATCGTAGCACGTCTTGATTGCCACAACGTTCATGCCTGACTGTTGAGCGCAGCTCTGCCAGTTGTCTGGAATCTGCTGTGCGTTCTTGTTCATGCACACGAACATGTCCAAGTACTTTGCCGGCTCGTACTTCATCGCGCACAATTGCACGATGTCTCCTAGCACCTCGTTTTGACCGTGCAGGCTTTGGTACGTGCCGTCGCCGTTGTCGCTTGCTATGTAGTCTATGGTGAGCTCAAGCGCGCCGCCAAACTGCTTTACCACAGGGGCTATGGCGTCGACCACTTGCGTCCCATACGGGCACTGGCTCATTACGTAGAAGTCGAGCTTGACTTTCTCTCCGGTGTACGGGACGGTAGCCGGAACCGGTATCGTAGTGCCTGTTGTTCCGCCACTGACCTCAATAACCTTGCGCAGGCCCTCTATGTCAGTCTTTAGGCTACCTACCTGGAAGAACTGGTACATGTTCAGGAGCAACGATAAAACAAGAACGACAGCAAGCATCGTCTGAAGCGAGATGTCAATAGGCTTGCCTTCCGCCTTATGTGTCTCATGCCTTAATGTCCTCCTCTCCTCGTGAACCACCTTCCTGACCTTCCGCTTGGGCGAAGCCTTATGCTTCCTAGCCCCGTGGGATTCAGCAACAGAACCTTCAGTTGTAAACTTTTCCTCTTCCGTCATTTTACCTCATCACCCTCCAATTTAATAGAAAAATATCATCAAAAAATAAACGACAATATACTAACATAGTAGATATAATATAAAAATAACCGTAGTCTACAAAATAATACCCAACTTTATAAAGAAAAAGGTCGTTGGGCTCGACCGGATTCCCGCTCGTCCCGCTGGGACTCGCTTAATCCGGTCGAGTTCGTGATACGTATTCGCTTATGGGCGTGAAATGAGTGGGCTCGACCGGATTCGAACCGGTGATCTCCCGCACGTCAAGCGGACGTCATAACCGAGCTAGACTACGAGCCCTTTCTGAACTGCGGGGCTACCGCCCCTCAGTTTCAACACGATTATTCTCCATTGCTTTGTGCAAAGGATACTCTTTTTTCTTTCCGTCCACGCTTTCTTGCGAAGAAAG
>JAPKXP010000039.1 GCA_026394745.1 Candidatus Altarchaeota archaeon | reverse complement strand
CCGTCGTAGTCGTCGTTGTCGTACTTTAGGCTCGCGTACTCGCCGTGCGGGTCGATGATTACTATCGCAATGTTGCTCTTGAGAAGTTCCTCGAGCAGCACGCCGACCGTGTAGCTCTTTCCAGCACCGGTCTTAGCCAATACCGAGACGTGCTTTGCGATAGTCTTCTTCACGTCAAGGTAGACGGGAATGTTGTGGCCATCCAGGAAGCCGAGGTAGATGTTGCCCTCCCGCTTGCTCTGTATCCCAAGCATGTCGGTAATCAGCTTTTCGTCTGCAAGGTAGACTTTTTCATTAGGCTTGAACGGGGTCTTAGGCATCAGGATGTTGTTGTCCTCCTTGTACCCTATCGTCCGGCACTGCGCGACAGTCTCCACCTCGTCGAAGTCATCGAGGTACCTCTTCATGAGCTCAATCCTTGCCAGGACCCACCCGTGGACGTCGTGCTTTATCTTAACGTACGTTCCGTGGCCGATGGTCTTGTCAGTCAGCTGAATCTTGAACGTCATCGGCTGGACTTCCCCGGAAATGGAGCCCACTGGCTGCTGCTGAACCATCAAGTAAAATATTCTACTAGAAGGGTAAAAAACGCCGGCCTTTTAACTCCGTACTATATTATAGTATTCTGGTGCCAGAGATGAGCGCTTTCACTAAGCCTTTCGAGAGCTTTCACGTAGTCCTCGTGGAGCCGATGTACGAGGGCAACGTCGGAGGAGTTGCGAGAGTGATGAAGAACTTCGGGTTCACCAACCTTGCCATGGTAAAGCCGTGCATGCTGGACAAGGAGGCGCGCCAGAAGGCGATGCACGGCCTAGACATTCTAAAGAGCGCAAAACACTACGGAAGCTTTAAGGAAATTCTGGGAGACTTCGACTTTATAATCGGCACGACAGCCAAGACCGGCGAAGACGGCAACGCACTCAGGACTCCAGTCTACCCGGAAGGCCTCTACAACGCCCTCGACAGGAAAGGGAGGATTGCACTAGTATTCGGGCGCGAAGACTACGGCCTCCTGAACGAGGAGCTAGCGGAGTGCGACATGCTCGTCACGATACCCGCTAATCCGGAGTACAGCACGCTCAACCTCACGCAGTCCGTAGGCATAATACTCTACGAGCTGTCGAAGGATGATTTCAAGTTCAAGAACAAGAGGAAGAAGTTCGTTAAGGTGGACGGCGACTTGAAGAGGGTGCTTTTCAAGTACTACGACGAAGCGGTCGACGTGATATACGACAGGACGCAGGAGAGGAGGCTGAATAAATGGACTTTCAGGCAGCTCATCGGCAGGTCCTTCGTCTCAGCCAGGGAGTCCAAGACCATGATAGGCTTCCACAGGAAGATAAGCGAAAAACTTAAAGGAGTAAAACAATAGTTAAGCACGATGGACGACTCGCTACTCAAGAGTATTGCCGGAAAATACGGGACTCCGCTGTACGTGTACGACGGCGACCTTGTCTTGGAAAGGTGTAGGCAGTTCAAGAACGCCTTCAAGGGCTTTCCGGTGAAGGTCAAATTCTGCTACGCTGTGAAGGCGAACACCAGCCTCGCGATACTAAAGCTGATTCAGAATCAGGGCTTCGGCGCGGACGTAGTCTCCGCAGGAGAGCTTGACGCTGCTTTGAATGCTGGGTTCAAACCGTCAGACATAATCTACACGTCAAACAGCAAGAGCGACGAAGACATCAAGGCGGCGGTGAAGGCGAAAATCAACATAACCATAGACAACGCAGCCGAGATTGAGGCAGTCGAGAAAGCAGGCGGCAGGAAGGTCGCATTCCGCGTTAACCCGGACGTCGACGCGAAGACGCATCCCAAGGTTTCGACCGCGCTTTCCGGCAGCAAGTTTGGATTACACTTCACGAACGATATTGCTTTCAACGCCGTTAAAAAAGCAGTTCAGGCTGGCCTCCAGCCGGTAGGGATACACTGCCACATCGGCAGCAATATCAAGGACGCTACGGCGTTCACAGAAGCGGCAGGGAAGATGATGGACTTCGCGGTGCGCTTGAAGAAAGAGCTTGACATCAAACTCGACTTCATAGACTTCGGTGGCGGGCTTGGCGTGCAGTACAAGGACGAGATTGCATTCACGCCGGAACAGTTCGCGGGCGCATACAAGAGCGCGGTCGCTGAAGGAGTTAAGAAACTCGGCTACGCACCGGAAGCCTGGTTTGAGCCCGGAAGGTTCATAGTAGCGGAAGCAGGAATCGTGCTCGCGAAAGTCAACAACGTGAAGGAGACACCAGCGAAGAAGTTCGTCAACGTGGACTGCGGCTTCAACGTGCTCGTCAGGCCTGCCATGTACGACGCATACCACAAGGTGGGCGTCGTCGGCAAGAACGGCGAACAGGAAACTTACGACATCGCAGGATACTTGTGCGAGAGCGGGGACATACTGGCTAAAGACAGGGCCCTCCCGAAAGTCGTTAAAGGCGACTTGATTAAGATACAAAATGCAGGAGCCTACGGCTTCTCCATGGCATCAAACTACAACAGCCAGCCTCTGCCTGCCGAAGTGCTGGTGAAAGGCGGGAAAGCCCATCTGATAAGGAAACGGCAGACCATCAAGGACCTCTACGAACGACAACTTACCCATTCCGACCTTTAGCCTTATTCTCCATAACTTCAGCCCAGAACCTGTCCTTCACGTTAAAGTAGAGTGTTATGGAGATTATCAAGAGGAACATGGACATGAGCCACGCGACCGGAAACTGCACGGTAAGACTATTGAATGCCGGGATTATCCCAAGCAAAGCAAGTAAGAAAGAGAAGATAACGCCAAACAAGCTAAGCTTGAACCAGCACGCGGTAGGGCCGCAAAAGCAAGACTTCATGACACTCACCTTGTTATATCATTCCGCAAACCGTTAATTAAATTTATAACACTACTTTCAATAGGTTGACATGGAAGGCGAGATTACCATACTAGGGTTTGCGGGAAGCCTTAGGAAGGGTTCGTACAACAAGGCAGTATTGAAGGCCGCGGGAGAACTCCTGCCTGAAGGCGTCTCGCTCGAAACATTCGACCTTGAGGGAATCCCGCCGTTCAACCAGGATTTGGAAAACAACAT
>JAPKXP010000108.1 GCA_026394745.1 Candidatus Altarchaeota archaeon | reverse complement strand
TGAGCGCCGCCTTCTGAAGGCGCGTTGTCCACGATAAGGCATTTCGCGTTCCTGAAGTACCTAGCGTATTGGAGTATGTCGTAGCCGTCAGCCCTCTCGAATCCGAACAGGTCGGTGATTGTGGGAAACAGGTCGCTTCTTGCCGTCGTATGCAGGTGGCCTGCGACTCCGCCGCCGTGTGCTGGAGTTAGCGATCCAACGAATCCTCCCCGAATTAGGGTCGGAATCTGAGAAGTCCGTACCGGCTCGGGGGATACTAGTACGAACGGCGCCTGCTGTTCCAGGCCGTTAGTCAATTGAAGCCATATCGAGGTGGTGTTCTCTCCGCGTAGTTCATCTAAAAACTCCCGTCTCATGCTTTCATAGAGTTCAGTGAGACTCTTGTCACCTAGTGCAGCCGGCTTAAACCTTTGCTCTACGACCTGGTGGACGGCCATCTCAGCGTCCATGAAAGACTGCTTCCCCCCCGAAAGCATCGCCCTCGCGTCGGCTGGCAAAGGGGTGCGTAGCATTTGTTCAGCGGCCTCCGCGACTTCGGCGAGTATAGTCCTAAAGCTCTTTTTAACTTCCTGAGCTTCAGGGAGGTCTAAACCCCTGAATCTCGCAGCCTCCATGACCTGATTTTTTGCATTATGTATCCTTGCGACTTCACTTTCAAGCTGTTCTGCAGATTTCCTCTTGAGCGCCGGAGGAGGGACGTCGAAAGAGTCAGTGTATATGAGGGTTGCGTAAGCCGAAATGCCGGTACCGGAACCGACGCCCCGGAATACTTCAGTACCTTTGAAGATGTCGTGAGAGGGACTCAGTAGAATCCCGTAAGTCTGCATCAAGTCCTCCCACGACTCTCTCATTATTAGGGGTATTATATGCCGTTCGAACAATTCTCGGCTGCTTCCGTTCTTGCCTGGCTTGTCTTTAGCCCTGAATACGATGTGGTCGAGCGCGCCCGTGTTGGATGCGTTTATTATGTCGCTTATGCTAGCTTCCACCCAGCCGGCCTCAGGTAATCCATTGTTGACTTCCAGCGTGCACCTTTCCCTGAACATCGCGTTATACATCCTGTACATGCGGTATGCCGGCCTAGCGTGGAACCTCCGTGGTTTTGAAGTAGCCTCGCCGGAAACTGGAGTACCGTATTTTACGACAACACTAACGCTTCCGTCAGGTTCATTACTAGGACCTTTGACAGACCATCCAGGAGCGAACTGGCTTATTCCGGGGTCTATGGTCCTGCGTATCAGCTCGCGCATTGGGTGTATTATGGTGGGGTCTGCGGGGTCTATTGAAGACATAATCTGGCCGACCCGCTCTGGGGTTAGGTCTGATGGAACGGTCTTCGTCGGGAAAGCCAGCGGCTTTATGCGGTCTAATGTCTCAAGGATATCTAGTGAGGATATGACAACATCTTTTTTGGGACTAGGAGCCCCTGAGCTGTTAGTCTGGCTGACTGCCATGATAATGATAGCGCAATATATAAAGAAAAACTTGTTTTAGGTTTTACCAGGCTAGACCCTCGTATTCGACGCCCTCAGGCATTAAGTCGCGGTTAAGTATCTTCCTTGAGTCCACGACCCTCTTGTTCTTCATTGCGTTGAATTCCATTGTCCGGAACTCATCCCATTCAGTGACTATGACAGCCAGCTCGGAGTCTTTGAGCGCTTCATTCTGGTTTTTTGCGTAGCTTACCTTCTGGCCGAAAATCCTTTTCGCGTTTTCGATGGCCTGCGGGTCGTATACTGTCAATACTGCACCCTCGGCGAGTAGTCCTTCAACTATGGGTATTGCCGGGCTCTCGCGCATGTCGTCTGTGCCTGACTTGAATGCGAGGCCTAGCACCGTGACTTTCATTCCCTTCAGCGCGTATTTGCTTTTTATGAGTTCGAGCAGCATCTTAGGCTGCCTCTTGTTGACTTCCAGGACGCTTTCGAGCAGTATCGGCTTGACTCCGACCTCCTCGGCCTTCCGGACTAACGCCATGACGTCTTTTGGAAAACATGAGCCGCCGAACCCCGGGCCTGCGTTAAGGAAGTGGGGCCCTATCCTGTGGTCTAGGCCTACGCCCTTGGCGACGTCGTATACGTCGACGCCGAGCTTCTTGCAGACATTGCCTATCTCGTTGATGAAGCTGATTTTCGTTGCGAGCAGCGAGTTTGACGTGTATTTTATCATCTCGGCTGTCTTCAGCGTGACGCGGAGTACTGGCGACTTGAACTCGTAGTATAGTCCTTCTATGGCGTCGCCGGACTTCTTGTCTAACGCCCCTATTACGATTCGGTCCGGCTTCATGAAGTCTTCGAGCGCCATCCCTTCCCTCAGGAACTCCGGATTCATGACTACGCCGAATTCCTTGCCTGCTTTTTTCCCGGAGTGCTTTTCGAGCAGCGGTATTACGTGCTGTTCGGTCGAACCGGGTATGATTGTGCTTTTGACCACTACGACGTGATAGTTCTTCTTTTCCTTCAGTATCTCGCCGATTTGTTTTGAGACTTCCTTCACATACTTGAGGTTTATGGAACCGTCGTTGTCTGCGGGGGTTCCGACGCAGATGAATGTTGCTTCGGAATTCATGACCGCGGCCTTCAGGTCCATTGTAGCCTTCAGTCTTTGGGGTATGACTCGGTCGAGAATCTCTTGTAGGCCGGCCTCGAATATGGGGGGCTTCCTGTTGTTTACCAGGTCGACCTTTC
>JAPKXP010000200.1 GCA_026394745.1 Candidatus Altarchaeota archaeon | reverse complement strand
AGGAAGCTTCCCCTCGAGAAGCAGAGGGATATTCAAACGGGCGCTGCCATCAGGATAAGGAAGATGGCTGACGAGAAGAACATTATTCTAGACACCCACAGCACGATAGAGACTCCGAAGGGGTACATTCCCGGCATGCCGGAGTGGGTTCTCAGGGAGCTTCGGCCGGAATGCATCGTGGTCTTGGAGGCGCCTCCGGAGGACATAAACAAGTTCCGGAAGAAGGACTTGCACGACGACTTCCGTAGGAGGGAGGTCGACAACCTGGAGAGCATTAGGATGCACCAGGACGCGAACCGTATCGTAGCGTTGTCTTATTCGGTTTTGACTGGAACGCCCATAAAGATAATCCACAAGCCCGACGGCCACGTTGAGGAGGCTGCGGACATACTGTTGGGAGTACTGACATGATTAGCGTTACATACGACGGCCAGATAATCGCATTGGTTTCCGTTGCGTTGTCTGCGATGAGCACATTGGTGCGGGTCGCAGTCTTGGACAAGAACAAGATGGCGGCTCACAAGGAGAAGATTAAGACTCACCAGGAGCTTCTTAAGGAGGCTCAGAAAAAGAAGGACCTTAAGGCGATGCAGAAGCATCAGGAGGAGCTTTTCGCGGTCATGGGCGAGCAGATGCGGCATAGTTTCAAGCCCATGATTTTCACGATGATCCCGTTCCTTCTTGTGTTCGGATGGCTTAAGGGGAATTACGAACAATCCGGGACCGTCGCAGTAGTACTAGGCCAGGAGGTTGGCTGGTTTTGGTGGTACTTTCTGGTGAGCATGGTGTTTTCGCTATTATTGAACAAGATTTTTAAGCTTTCGTGAGAGGTAATGTAAGATGGTTAGACCAGGACTTAGAGGAGTTGGGAAAGTAAGGAAGAGGACGCCGGGCGGGAGGATCGCCACAAGGTTCGTGCGCGGTTTCAGCCACCCGAAGTGCGGCAGGTGCGGGAGCGTCCTGCATGGTACGGCGAGCGGAAGCTCGTCTGAAGTCAGGGCTCTCAAGCACAGCGAGCGGGCTCCGTCGAGGATGTACGCCGGCGTGTTGTGCGCTGACTGCGTGGACTCGCTCGTCAGGTACGTGGTGAGGATGGAGGCTAAGTTCTCCGAGCCTGAATTGAAGAGCTTTGAGTTTTCGAGGGATTTGACCTTAGAGAAGTTCCTGCCTGCCGGATGGTGGGGCAGGGTTCAGGAGGGCAGCTTACTCTGGAACCGTGTCGAGTCCAAGTTCTCCAAGAAGAAGGTCGCTTCCGTGAAGGAGGCTGCTCCAAAGGAGAAGCCTGCGAAGAAGGCTGCTAAGGAGAAACCTAAGGCGCACGCCAAGAAGGCTGCTAAGGCAAAGGCTAAGGCGAAGAAGAAGTAATCCTTTTTTTACTTCTTCCTTCTATTTCTTATTATGATAGTCACTATCGGCGGCTCTGTTGCCTCAGGCAAGAGCACGCTGGCCGAGCGGTTGTCCAAGAGGCTTGGCTTCAAGAGGCTTTCCGCAGGCCAGATTATGAGGGAGATGGCTGCCGAGCGCGGCGTTTCCCTATTGGAGTTCAGCAGGTATGCTGAAGAGCATCCTGAAGTAGACAGGGAGATTGACGAGCGGCAGAGGAAGGTCGCGTCGACCGGAAACTACGTCGTGGACGGCAGGCTTTCCGCGCATTTCCTGAAGCCTGACTTGAGCGTATGGCTTAACGCTCCTGTTGAAGTCCGGGCTTCCCGCATTCTAGACCGCGGGGAAAAGTACCGCAGCCTGGAGGAGGCGTCGGAGGCTATCTCGCAGCGTGAGGCTAGCGAGCGCAAGAGGTATCGCGAGTTCTATGGCATAGACCTTGACGACATGCGCGTCTACGACATGGTCTTGAACACCGGCAAG
>JAPKXP010000090.1 GCA_026394745.1 Candidatus Altarchaeota archaeon | reverse complement strand
GCAAGTCGCCCGTGCGGTACAGCTCCTCCACGAGCATTGAGTCCTGCGGCGCGAATAAAGCGGAGTCGACATTAGGCTTCAATTGGTCCCTGAGGAACCTGAGCGTCCTCAACTCAATCGCGTTGGGCACGGCCTCGCCAGCCCTCCAGTCATCCCAGGAGGAAGCCTTCCTGAGCTTGTATCCTACTACCGTACCGTCCTGGTCTCTCACGACCAGCATCAGGCTCTTCCCAGCCCTAGGATGAGATATGCTCTTGTATTCTCTCCTGTCCGAGCACTCCATCGGCGGCAGTAATTCTGAGAAGAACAGCCCGTCCTTCTCGTTGAACTTGGCGCTGGACGCGGGCTCAAGCCCGCCCTTCCCGGGCCTCTTCAGGTAGTATTCTCTCTCGCCCTTCATCCCATGGGCCATGTAATAATACAGGCAGTAGGCGAATATATCCTCCCTCTCGCCGGATTTTAATAAACTTCAAATCAAATATACTCTCTATGGCTTCGGGGTACGTTGACCTGGGATACAAGCCCAGGCAGGACGACTTGGTTTGCTTGTTCTATCTTGAACCGTCCGAGGGTTCGACGTTCGAGAAGGCCGCCGAACAGGTTACAGCCGAAAGCAGCATCGGCACGTGGACGGACGTAAGCACCATGAATCCCAATATAAGGGAGCGGCTGCAGCCTCACATATTCCTGCTTGACGAGAAACAAGGCCTCGCGAGGGTTGCATATCCGCTTGACCTGTTCGAGCTGGACAACATCCCCCAGATTCTCAGCAGCATAGCAGGAAACATCTACGGCATGAAGGCGATTGACAACCTCCGCCTGCTCGACTTCACGCTCCCGGAGAAAATAGTGCGTTCGTTCGAAGGCCCGTCGTTCGGCATAAAAGGCATAAGGAAGCTTTTGTCAGTCAGAGACCGCCCCCTCGTCGGCACCATCATAAAGCCGAAGGTCGGCCTGCCTACCGAAGACCACGCGAGGGTCGCTTTCGAAAGCTGGGTCGGCGGCTGCGACATAGTGAAAGACGACGAGAACCTCACCAACCAGGAGTTTAATCCGTTCGAGGAGCGGGTGTTGAAGACGCTGCGCATGCGCGACAGGGCTGAGAAGGAGTCCGGCGAAAGGAAGGTTTACATGCCTAACGTGACTGCCGAGACCGAGGAGATGATATCGCGCATGGAGTTCGTGAAGAACGAGGGCGGCGAATACGTCATGATTGACGTGATTACGCTCGGGTTCGGCGCCCTGCAGACTGCGGTCAAGTACGCGAAAGACCTGGGTCTAGTCGTGCACGCCCACCGTGCAATGCACGCGGCATTGACGAGGAACAAGAAGCACGGCATAACAATGCTCGCGCTCGCTAAATTATACCGTCTCATAGGCACAGACCAGCTTCACGTCGGAACCGCGGTAGGGAAGATGGAGGGTCCGGCCAACGAGGTCGTGTCCATCAGGGACGAAATCACGCTCGACGACGTGCCGGAATACGGAAACAGGCTAAAGCAGGAATGGTATGGCCTAAAAACAGTATTCCCGGTATGTTCAGGCGGCCTCCACGCCGGCCACATTCCGGAATTGATGGAGATAATGGGCGAAGACATAATCATCCAGGCAGGCGGCGGAGTCCACGGGCATCCTGACGGAACCCTAGCCGGCGCACAGAGTTTAAGGCAGGCTGTTGACGCCGTCATGAAAGATGTCTCGCTTGAGGAGTACGCGCGAAGCCACGTCGAATTAAGCAGGGTTCTTGAGAAGATGAAGAAGTAGGGTCATATCCTTGCTCTCTTGCTCTCCTTCCTTACCCTCTCAGCGAGCTTTTCGAGTTCAGTAAGAGCGTCCGCAACGTTCTCTTCATAGACTATTGGTTTCGCGGGCTGTTTCACCTGAAGTCCTGACGCTGGAGCAGTCTTTGGGCTAGGCCTGTTTATCCTCCCGTCCATGACCCTTCCAAGCAGGCCGTCCACCCTTCTGGTTTCGTCCAGCATGTCCAACCGCTGGCCGCTTATCCTACCGAAGTCTACGTATGCCGCAGTCTCTATGTCGTCGCTTACGTGAACGTGAAGCATTTTCGGGTCCATAGGTTCCGTCCTCCCTCTATTCTCAACGTCCCTGTTAATCAACACGACCAGGTTCTTTCCGGTGGGGTCTACGCCCGAACCAGATAACCTGTCGCCTGAAGGGAAAGACTGTAGTTTACCGATTTTTTGCATGTCGCCCTGGTCTATCAATCCAACAACCGGATGGTTCTCCCTGTTTATCCTAGTAAGTCCTAGCGGGACGCCCCTGCCATAGTACATGTTATGCCTGTCGAAAACGACGACCTGCGGGTCAGCCTTCCTGACTTCGTCGGACTTGTCGTCATCTATCCTATCTCCGGAATCCACCAGATAAGTTAAGTCGCCGGCTTTCAAGACGAAGAATCTGGGCTGAACGCCCTCAAAGCCCTTCCTAGCGTTGCCAACGAGCTTCTCAACGTTGGCCCTGTGAGCCTTCTCAGCCTCCTCCATGAAACTCTTTAGTTCAGGCGGCCTTGTATCCTCCTGCACCGCCCGTGAATCAGCTTTAGTAGTCACTGCCCCTTTGGCCATGTAATTAACCCCACATTACTCGGTTAAAAATAATTTAGACGAGCGGCTTAGCTTCCTGCAGGTCCATCTCCTGCCGGACCATCTCGTCAAGGAACTTGTTCTCGTGCCTCCAGATTACCAGCGACATCACGGCTGAAAGGAGTATCACGCACAGGAAGAAGAAGACTGTCAGGCCGACCGCCGGCATAAAGTCTAGGGCGCCCTTGTGGTACGCTATCATAGTCGAAAGTGCCGCGAACATGAGCATGACGGAGAAGACGACGAACATGCTCTTGTAGTAATCCCAGTAGATTCTGCTGCGCTCGAGATTAACCCGAAAGACGTTGTCTGATGCCATAGTACATTATTTCCCCTGGCTTTTAATAAGTTTAAGCGTTCCTTTCGCGTGCTGCCTGTAGTATTGTATCGGGTGTTTTACCGGGCAGTCCCATTTGCAGAGGCCCCACCCTTTTATGGTTGCGCATGTCGGGCAAGTGTATTCTGTGTTTGACTTTTGGCCTGACAGGAATTCAATCTGATATCTCGTCGTCTCCTCGCTGAACTTCGGGCTCTTCCTGAACACGTTTACGGTGTCTTCAACGCTTAACCCCATGTTCGTGAAGAACGTGGCGAGCGTGAACATGGAGTTGTGGGAGGCTGCACCTTGTTCGAGGAGCGTCAGCATCGCCTTTACGCACGGCGGGAGCGCTTGGTCCTCCACCCTCTCTATCTTGATGTTCTGCATCTCTGGGGTGAGTATCGTCCTCAAGTTCTTCGCCCTCTTCTTTAATTCATCCGGGATGTTTTTGACGTTCACCGGCTTCTTCACCTCCTCCTTTATTGCTTCCCTTGAGAGCGTCACGACTTCGTCGACGGTAACCTGCACCATGCCTGATTCGACGACGCGGTTCAAGAGCTTCCACTTCGGCGCTCTCTTAGCGAGTTCTGAGGAGAGGCTCACGTATTTCGCGAGCTCCATGGCATCGTTCTCGTAGCCGAGGTCAAGCCCCCTTATGATTTCATCTTTGACTTCCTTACCCCCCGTAGAAAGCAGCTTTACCGCACACTCCGCCTCGCCTGCCGCGTACTTCTCCATGACTGCCTTGCTGCCGATAGAGCCCGCAATCATCCTTGCTACGGGATAGCTTAGTATGGTGAGCCTGCAGGATAGGTCGTCGTCGGTCTTCGGTTTAAACCTTCCTTCAGAACACTCGACAATCCTCCGTTCTC
>JAPKXP010000007.1 GCA_026394745.1 Candidatus Altarchaeota archaeon | reverse complement strand
ACTACGAGCCCTTTGCGTGGAGAATTAGCGGATTGATTATATTGTATTTGCTCGTTAAAAATGTTACTTGATGGCGTACTGCCTTAAAGAGAACGTAGTGCGGGTTCTTCAGTCGTTTCTCTTGCTGCTTCTGCCGTATCCGCAGCTTGAGCACACTTTCCGCCTGTGGTGGAGGGACATGCTCCCGCATCTGGGGCATCTTACGTGAGTCTTGCTCCTGTTTCGCTTCCCGTGTGCTGGAGTGCCCTTGCTCATCTTATACTTCTCCTATAATCAGGTATTTAGGATATAAAAAGTACCATGTCTCCGCGGATGAACATTCGGTTGAACTTCTTGCTTACTTCGCCGTCCTCGAACTCGGCTTCCTCGAGCACTAGGTTTATGTGGATGTCAAAGGCTTTGAGTTTGCCTCTGATTTCCATGCCGTTCTTCAATCGCACCAGAATCTGGTTGTCTAACGAATCGCCTAAAGCGTCCATGGGTCTTTTCGGGTCAACAGGTTTCACTATATATCACCGTAAAAAATCAAAATTAATGTATAGTTTTATGTTTTATGGAATATATAAGCCAGAGGAATCCTCTTGTTGCCCCTACAGTTAATACTTTTTAATATTATGTATCAACTTCAATTAGTTTAGACTATGGATTATAATCGCGAGCTTGGTTTGCGCGTGAAGGCTGTTCAAAGGAGGCTTAGGGATGAGCGCATTCCTGCGTTGATAGTCTCGTCTAGGGAGAATATTAGGTATCTCACCGGGAAGGAGACTGGTAGGGTGGTGGTTACAAGGGATGGTGCCTTCCTTTGGGTGAAGGATTTGTACAAGAAGCTTTATTCTCGTTTGTACTCTGGCCGTGGTTATCCTCTTGAAGTTAGCTTGTATGAGAAGGATTCCGTCAGGAAGTTTGTGCGCGGGCGTAGGATGAAGAAGGTTGCGGTCGATAATAGCGGTTTACTTTATGGTGGTTTGCGTAAGGAGCTTAACGCTAAGTTGTTGCTTAAGAATTTTGTCTTGGAGCAGCGGGCTGTTAAGAGCCCTTACGAGATTGGTTTGGTAAAAAGGTCGTGTTCGATAGCATCCCTGGGGATGAGGACTGCCGAGAAGGTGGTCAAGTCCGGCGTCAGGGAGATTGACGCGGTCGCGGAGATAGAGAAGACTATTCGCGTCTTAGGCTCGGAGACTCCTCCGTTCGACGACGGTATGCTGCTTGCCGCAGGCGTGAGGAGCGCGGACATTCATGCGAAGGCTTCTTGCAGTAGGATTAGGGGGGGTCTTGTTGTCGTGGACCTTGGGGCTACGTTCATGGGTTATCATTCCGACATGACTCGGACTCTTTCGGTTGGCAGGCTGTCTGCGAGGGAGAAGGAGCTTTCGGATTTCGTGAGGGACCTTAGGGACGAGGCGATAGACTATCTGGAGGTCGGCATGAAGGCTTCTGAAGTGCACCGTAAGGTGGAGGATGCTATCCGGAGGAAGGGGTTTAGCTTCTATCACTCTGCAGGCCATGGGGTGGGGTTGCAGATTCACGAGGCGCCTAGCATAAGCCCTGAGTCTAATGAAGTTCTGAAGGAGAATATGGTGTTCACGATAGAGCCGGGCATATACGTGCCTGGCAGGTTTGGGGTACGGTTTGAGGATACCGTGGTTTTGACTGGGAATGGCGCGAGGAAGCTAACTAGATGACGTAAGTTCGTTGTTCATGACTTCAAGGTAACGCCGTATTGTTGTCCGTAGTCTGCTTTTATCTTGTCGCAGATGCTTTTCTTCTCCGATTCTGTGATGGCTTTCCATATGTCGTTTGTAAGGCGTACTTCCTCCTCGCTTGGTATTCCTTCGATGCTGAATGGGTTTGAAGTAAGCCTCCTTCCGAACTTGGCTAGAAGTTCTTTCGTCCTCACGCTTGCAGCCATCTTAAAGCACCGAACCTACGATATCCTTAGCCTTTCTGGAGGAGTATCTTTCAATCGAGTCCATCATAAGATGTGACCTGGATAAGTGCGCAGTAAGCCTTATCTCAGGCAGCTGCATATCGTTGGCACGCTCCGTTCGCACAGACTTCTCCATCCCAATTAATATAAGGTAGGTCGGAATACTTAAATGCTAGGATGGCCTACAAGAAAGAGAAGAAGGAGCAGCAGGAAATAGCCCTAGAGAGGATAAGAATACTCTTCGAGTTGGCTGGAAGGCACGCGTCCGAAGGTCTCGAGGAGCTTGCCAGAAGGAACGTCGAGCTAGCGCGCAGCGTTGGCATGCGCTACAATGTTCGGATTCCTCGCGGGTTGAAAGGCAGGTACTGTAAGGGTTGTTCATCGTACCTGACAGCCAAGAACTCTAAGACTAGGCTGAACTCTAAGGAAAAGAAGGTCGAGGTCAAGTGCGTGAATTGCGGTAAAGTCTCTAAGTGCGCCTACAAGTGAGTCAGTCCAGCCTTCTTTCTGGATATCATCTTTTCAAGCTTCCTCAGCTTCTTTTTTTTTACTATGTCGACGAGCCTTGAGGCGTCCTTGAGCGCCGGCTTTATGTCGTACTTGCTTGTGCCCTTAGCTCGCTTTATGTAGCGCACAGGAACTTCGGCAATCCTTCCGCCGTCTGCCATGATTCTCTCTAGAATCTCCACTTGGCATGAGAAGTACTCTGTCTTTATGCCATTCCTTATCGCGTTCTTAACGCGCTCTGCTCGATAAGCCCTAAAGCCGCTTGAAGTGTCCTTCGTGTTCAGCTCGAATGCCGCTTCAGCTATCTTGTTTGCTATTCTCGTGAATATGAGCCTTTCCGGCGGGAGGTCTACCTTAGAGCCCTTCAGGAACCTGGAGCCTACTGCCAGGTCGAATCCTTCATCAAGTACTTCGATGTCCCTTCCTTTCAGGGTGTCGTAAAGCTTCGGAACCAGCACCTTAAGGTTTTCTGCCTCGTTGAGCGCGGGAATGACGATTGACAGCATGTTCATTCAAAGATTTATGCAATACAGTTTATTAGCATCCTTGCTTAGCATTACTTCCTCTTCGGGACTAAAATAAGGCCTCGCCCAGACCCCTGGCACTGCTTCTTTACGCTCTTTCCGTAGAACTTTTCGCCGTATAGGAACACTGGGAGCTTCTTCCTGCCGAATATGAGCCATACCAGCAGGATTAGGAGGACTAGTATTACTCCGTACAACATAGTTTCCTCTGTTATACCCTCCCCGCTGGAACCGCTTTCCATGAGCTTTATGCGCTCCGACGACTTGTTGTATAATGCCTCTGCTGTCGTGTATCCCTTGGAGTTGCCGCTCTTGTTGAAGTGGTCCATCGAGCTTAGCGCATAGTCCATTGCGCTCCGGTAGTCTGTGGCGCCGAAGTATTTGGCTGCGTAGTTGTAGTCGTCTACGCCCATCACCGCGTCCAAGGACTTGTTTACGAGCGTGTCTGCTGTTGCCGTGCCGCTTGAGAGGTTGGCTGAATTGTAGAGTTCAGAAGCCTTCTTTGCGTACTCCGCGGCTTTCTTGTAGTCTTCTGCTGTGTAGTAGTTTTGAGCTAGCGTGTATACTTCATCTGCTTTAAGTCGGTTTACTATCAGGCCGGCTTTTTCAATCCCTGACGTTGAATTAATCTCCGTGTATATTGAAAGCGCGTAGGATAGGTGTTTTGAGGCCACGTCGAATTTGCTTGCGCTGTATGCTTCAAGGCCTTTATCGTATTCCGCGTCAGCCAGCTTGTGCTTGACTGAACTGTTCATGAGCGTGTCTGCGTCGTCAGAGCCTTTAAAGTTTCCTATCGAGGAATAAATTGTCTTGGCTGTTGTGGCGTACTTGGAGCTGTTCTCGAAATCCCCTAGCTGGTAGTAGTATTTGGCTTCCAGCAGGTACGTGTCTGCGTCTATGCGCTTCATGAACTGGTTGGCCCTGTCGTAGCATTCCTCGTATTCTACGTTGTAGCAGACGGTGCTGACGTTTGTTAGTATGTCTACCGCAAGCTTCAGCTTGCCTTTATTGTAGTAGTCCACGGCCTCGGCGTACTGATTGTCTGCGTTCACCATGTCCATGATGTTGTTGCACAGCTTCACGCCGTCGCTGTAGTTCACTGACGCGTATATCTCGCTGGCCTTACCGGCGTACTCCACGCTCTTGTTGTAGTTAGACTGGTTGAAGTAGCTGAGCGCTTTTGAGTAGTATATGTGGGCTTCGTCCATGGTGCTCCTGCGTTCGCTTCCGAAGGCGTATAGTGTCCCGCCTTCAGTGCCAACGAAGAACTCCAGGGAGCCGTCGCCTGTCAAGTCCGCAACAGCAGGAGAAGCCTCCACGCTGCCGTCAAGCTCTCTGTACCAGTCTGTTGTGCCGTTGCTGTTTAGCATGTAAATCCTGCCTTCCCCGGAACCGAAGATTATCTCCAGTAGGCCGTCTGCGTTGAAGTCGGCCAATATTGGGGAGGAGCGTATCGTCTTCCCTACGGTGTAGATGAAAATCTTGCTTCCTGTGCTGTTCATCGCGTAAAGCCAGTTGTCCGCAGCGAAAACTATCTCGTCGCCTGGCATGCTGTTGAAGTTTCCTACGGCTGCCGCCGACGTGACCTTCTTAGTCAGGTTGTAAGTCCAAGTCTCCCGTATTCCGCTGACGGGTATGCTCTCTATCTTGCATGTCGCGCCGGAGCAGACCCTGCTGCCTGTGGCGCTGTCGAGGGTTGAGTACGCTACCCTGTATAATACCTCAGAATCTGAGCCTATGAGTATTCCGCGTGTCTGGTCGATGGCCGGCGTCTGGGAGAAGTCTCCGTCGCCTTGGAGCATCCATACTCTGGCGGGGATGGTCTTGAAGACGTAAAGTACTGCGTTGTTGGAGCCTACAGTGTATTCCAGCTTGCCGTCGCTGTCGAAGTCGACTGCCGCAGCTGACGACTCTACTGGGCCGCCCAGGTAGTAGCTCCATTTGAGTCTTCCGTCAGGGCCCAGCCGGTAAAAGTTGCCTTTCATGTCGCCGAATATTATCTCAAGATCTGGTGTTTCGTCGACGTTTGCCACGAGGGGTGAAGAGCGGACCATGCCGCCTGCCTTAAACTTCCAGAGCAGGCTCCCGTTTCCGTAGAGCGTGTAGAGGTTGCCGTCGTCTGAGCCGAAGATTATGTACGACTTGTTGCCGTAGAGTTTGGCGACTGTTGGAGCTGATTTGACCAGTCCTCCAGTCTGGTAATTCCACAGGAAGTTGCCCTTGTAATCCAGTGCATACAGGTTGCCGTCGTCTGAGCCGAACACAACATCAAGTATCCCGTCGTCGTTTATGTCCGACACGGCAGGCGAAGAATATATGCGGCCTCCGGCCGTGAAGTTCCACAATTCGGCTGTTTCTATTACGTCGTAGTTCGAGAATTCGTTGTTTAATCCGTTCCTGCTTTGGCTTCCGCCGAGCGTGGGCCAGTCCGCCTCAGCGTAAGACGTAGCCAATAAGATGAAAAGAGCAAAAATAATTGTTTTATTACTCATCAGATTAATTATTGACTACGCTATATTTAATAATTATCAAACGATGGAAAAGGCTCAGGCGGCTCTAGAGATGATAGTCAGCGTCGTATTTCTCGTGCTCATATTCCTAGTGGTGGCTATTCTGGCCTTGGAAAAGAGCACGGAGAGCAGCGAGCTTAAGACTTACTTGGACGCGAAGCGCATAGGCGAGAGCGTGAAGGATAACGTGAACATGATAAGCCAGCAGGGTCCGGGATACTACAAGTACTTCAGCGTCCCAGAGCAGATTCACGGCGGATACTCCTACAATCTGTCCTTCGGCAGCACCGGGCTTGACGTGGTCTGGGGCGAGCCCGCGTGGTCAACGAAGCTTTTGACGCCGAACGTTGTCGTGTCTTCGATAGACTATGGTTTGACGAAGTCCAACAGGATAATGAACCGGGGTGGTCGTATAGAGATTAGCGGCCACCGCCCCAACCTGGTTCCCGTATGTGATACGATATCTACTGTCTCTGACGGCACCATCGTGAACATAACTTTTGAGGTAATCAACGACGCTCACGTGGACGACGTCAACACTACAAGAACGTACCTAGTGCAGACTTACGGCGGAACTTCATACGCCATGAGGTTTGGGGATACGCCAGAGATTCCCGCGTTCGGCAAGGTGATGGTTTTCGTGAACGACACGGACC
>JAPKXP010000015.1 GCA_026394745.1 Candidatus Altarchaeota archaeon | reverse complement strand
GCGGATTTCTTCCAGAGGATTGGAGGTGTGTTGAGGTGAGGAAGCAGGTTGCGGTGATAGGAAGCGACGGAGAGGTGCCTGCGAAAGTGAGGGACATCGCTGAAGAGGTCGGTCGTATCATAGCGCGCAGGAACTGCGTGCTGATTTGCGGCGGAAGAGGCGGCGTTATGGAGGCTGCCTGCAGGGGGGCTAAGGAGGCTAGAGGAACCACCGTCGGCATACTGCCTGTGCTGAACAAGGATGTGGGGAACAAGTTCCTGGACATCGCGATTTCCACAAGCTACGGTTACGCGAGGAACACGCTCGTGGTCTCGGCTGCAGACATTGTCGTTGCGATTCACGGGAGCGTCGGCACTTTAAGTGAAATCGCGCTCGCCTTGAACTACGACAAGCCGGTGTACGTGATAAAGGAAAGCGGCGGGGTCGCGGCGGAAATAAAGAAGATTAAGGATGAGAGAGTGCAGGATGCGATTAAGGAGATAAGCGTCGGTGACTTGGAGGGTATACTATCGGGATAATGCGGCTCTCCTCTCCTTGACTATTTCAAGCATTCTTTTGAATTGTTCTGTCCCCGCTTTCACAGTAAGCTCGAATAGGATGGCTTCGGTGGTTGTTATGACTGCTCCAGCATCCCTCATCCGTTCTACTGCGGCGTCGCAGTCCAGTTTGTCGTGCGAGGAGATTGCGTCCTTGACCACGTAGACTTTGAATTTGTCTTCAAGAAGGTCCAGCGTCGTCTGCTGGATGCATATGTGGGCCTCTATGCCGCAGATGATTAGGGACTTTTTCTTGAGTGATTCCAGTTTTTTCATTATTCCGGAGTCGTCGCAGCAGCTGAAGGACATTTTTTTGCATACTTCAGTTCTGCCTTCGATCTCCTTTACGGTCTCGCCGAGCTTCTCCTGTTCAGTGAACAGGACTGGCATGTCGTGAAGCCGTGCCGTCTTTACGAGTGCGTTGACGTTGGCTATGAGATTCTCTGGTTTCGCTACCGTGCCGATAAGCCTTTCCTGCACGTCCACGACGAGAAGCACGCAGTCTTCAGGCTTGGCTTTCACTCCCCCATCACCTGCACGTTAACGTCCCTCTGCCGGTCTTTCGTGTCTAGCTCTATGAAGACTATCTGCTGCCACGTACCCAAAACAAGCTTTCCTTTCACGACTGGCACGGTCAGGTCCGGGCCGAGTATCGTCGCCTTCACATGGCCTCGCCCGTTGTCGTCGTGCCAGGTCTGGTGGTGGGCGTAGTCTAAGTCTGTCGGGGCGATGCGTTCAAGGGCGTTTGGTATGTCCTGGAGGAGTCCAGGCTCGTATTCGACAGTGCTTACCGCTCCGGTGCTGCCTGGACAGAAGATTACCGCTATGCCATCCTTTACCTTGCTTTCAGACACTATCTGCCGGACTTCCTTGGTTATGTCGTGCATTCCGCCGTCAGCCTTGGTCTTTAGAGGCACGTTCTTGTTGTAGACAGTCATCTTCACCCGACGATTCTTGCCCTGCTGCTGTTGATTTTAGTCTGTATTATCCTGCCTTTCAATGTCTTCCAAGCCTTCTTTATCCTGGCTCCGTCTTCCCTAGTCACCGCGACTACCGCAGGGCCCTTCCCAGATAGTCCCGCAGCCAGCGCCCCTGCTTCAATCGCCTTTATCGCCGGAGACGGGTCGTATCCGAGTATCGCTGATGTCAGTAGGCCGTTTAGCGTCACCGCTGAGAACAATTTGCCGGATAGCGCTTGATTCCATATTAAGTCGGCTTCTTTTGCGTGAGCCTTGAATTTTTTAACGTCCACGTTGGCTGAGTAGGATTTGCCTTTAGGAACGTGGATTAGAACGTTCAGCTGCTCCAGCTCAGCCTTGTGCACAATCTTCATCGTGGAGTTGTCTGTGAGGGTCATGCCTCCGAAGAACGAAGCTGAGGCGTCGTCGAAGGCTCCTGTGACGGTTACTTTAGCCTCTTTCGCAGCCTCGACGCCGATTTTCACTAGGTCTACTGGGTCGACAACGTTTCCTTTGATTGTGATTTCCTGCTTCATGACGCCTTTCACTAGCTTAACGTCCCTTATGCTGCCGTATTCCCTCGCTATCGCTCCTGCGGTGGCGAGGACTATCGCGTTAGCTGCGACGCTGCTGCTCTTCAGGCCGCACGCCTCGGGGATGTTGGTCTCTGTATCCACGATTGCGCCAGAGTAATTTACGCCAAACCGCTTCAGCGTCTTCTTAACGCAGAGTAAAGCAAGCTTGTCTCCCCGGCCCTTCCTGCCATTCACTGTATTGACGAACTTCCTGGACTTGTTGAGTTCAACGGTAGTACTATTCTCAAGGCCTATGCCGAATGCACCTCCCTTCCCCGTCGCAAAGGCCGCGACGACCGTCGCAGCCCCGTTGACGAGCGCTGTAGCCTTCATCATCGCCTAATAATTAAGTAGTCGAAAGTAATTAATAACATGGTTGAAAAGAGGCTGAGGCTCGTAGTTTCAGGCAGGGTCCAGGGGGTCTACTACCGCGCTAACGCGCAGAGGAAGGCGCTTTACCTGGGGCTTCGCGGGTGGGTTAGGAACCTTTCCGACGGCGGTGTTGAGGCCGTGGCTGAGGGCCCGCAGGAGAAGCTTGCCGAGTTCATGGATTACTGCAGGAATAATCCTGGACAAGCAAAGGTCGAAAGCCTGGAGTTTGAGTGGGCGGAGCCGAAGGGCGAGTTCTACGGATTCCAGATAGCACCGGACGCCTGATTAAAGATGATTGAAGACTTTATCGTGCCTTTTTTGGCTGTTGCTCTCGCAGAGCTCGGGGACAAGACGCAGCTTTCCATACTATTGCTCTCCTCAAAGACAAAGAAGCACGCCGAGCTTCTATTCGGAGTCCTCCTGGCGTTTCTAGTCGTCGACGGAATCGCGGTCGCACTAGGCTCTTGGATTACCGGCATAGTCCCAGTTGGAATGCTGAAGATTCTGTCGGCGATAGTGTTCGTCTTATTCGGGATACTAATGCTCCTGCACAAGGACGACGAGAACGGGGATAACGCATCAGTCAAAAACCCGTTCGCAACAGGCTTTGCAGTCATATTCATGGCGGAGTTAGGCGACAAGACGCAGATTGCGGCAGGACTATTCTCCACCAGATACAATCCTGTCATGGTGCTATTGGGCACGCTTGCCGCGCTGGCGCTGCTTTCCGTTGTC
>JAPKXP010000025.1 GCA_026394745.1 Candidatus Altarchaeota archaeon | reverse complement strand
CGAAAGGGTGTCGCACATCGTCTGGTCGACCTTAAGTTGAGCTACGTTCATTATGCACGAGTCCTTGGTGGGCGTGGAGACTATGTTCCCGCAGACCACGATCTCGGGGACGAGCGTGGACATTCTCTCGTAGCAGTAGTCCCTGCCCTTCTGCTCGTTAATTTGGCCGCAGTAGGTGTAGTCCTTCTTGGCTAATGCGATGCACCTGTATTTCGAGGAGTCTGAGGTGATTTTCTCGCACATGCTCGTAATCTTGGTGTCGAAGCCTATCCTGAAGTAGCATGTGTCCTTCTGGGATACGTCCTTGATGAGCTCGCAAAGGTCTCCGTCCTGCTTCTTCACCGCAACCCCCTTGTAGCATTCGTCAGCGTCAAGGCTCGAGTTGATTTTAGCGCACGCGCGTGTGTCGAGCGCGTCCGCTGCGTATAGCCGATAGCACATGTTCATGTACCACGGGTCTGATATCGTAGAGCATTCGGAGTCGCTGGATTTTAAGACGGCCTGGTCTGCTATGCACCTGGTCTTGGCAGGCATGCTGGTGAGGGAACCGCAGTCTGCCGTAGAAAGGGTGGTCTCAGTAGGGCATTTATTGCTGCACGGGCCGCCGCAGTCCACGCCGGTTTCGCCGTTGTCCTGCCTGCCGTTGAAGCAGGATGGCGACTCGCGTGAGCTTAAGACGTAGTAGGCGAGAGCGATGATTGCTATGATGCCGAGGGCTATGAAAACCGCGTTGTAGTTCTGCTTGGACTCTTTCTTCGCTTTGGCAGGGTTCGCTTCGCTTTTTACGCTGTCTTGCTTTTTTCCCTTGCCTGAAGGGTTCTTCTTGACTTTCGTGGCCATGCTCTAAATATATTCTGCTTGAGGATAAAAAGCTAGTGGTTTTTCTTCGCCAGCAATCGATGGGTATAGGCGTCGAAGAAATAGTATTCGCCAGTGCCGGACTTGATGTACGGGTCTGTCCCGGACGGAGTCCCTTCAAGCACTGCGACAGCCCATAATCCGAGGTTGTGCTCTCTTTCAGCCATGGTGAACAGCATGTTATCTGCAGATAGGTTGCCGTAGGAATCGGAGAACAATAATGGCGGCTGACCGCAGGAGCTTGCGTTCGAGCAGGGGGTCGTGTTGTAGTACGGCATCTCCTCAAGGTCTTTAAGCAGGATATCGTCGTGGTTGACGTAGAACGGGTCGTATTGGATGGAGAATGGCGCCAGGGGTGCGATAAAGTAGGATTTGACTATCGCAGGGTGCGTTATGGACGAGTTGGATAGCGCGGCTGACACTGCCTCACCGCGGGACATGTACGTGAGGCCGAAGCCGTAAGCAAGGGGGGATATCTTGTATACGATTAATGCGACTATCAGAAGGTCGACTAGCAGGAACCTTAGGTCCAGGACTTTCTCCCTGAAGCCAGGATACCTTGGGTTGAAGAACCTTTGCGCTAGGAATCCGATGAGGAAGAACGCGAATATGAGTCCGGTGGACAGGCGTATTGCGTCGTTGCTTTCGCGAAGATGCAGTATCGTCTGCGATGCCCCGTCTAACGCTATCGGAGCGAACGCTATGACGAGTGATTTAGTCTCGCTCAAGAGCTTCGGCGTCTTTGCGTAAAGCACCGTCGCAAAGCCGAGTAAGGCGCCCACGTATATGCCGACGTCCCTGGAGCAGACCGGCTGGGGTATGCCGTCGAAAATCAATGTCCTATACGGGAGCTGGTGGCAGCCGCTTGAAAGGCCTACGAGTACTTGGATTATCGCGCCGAATCCCCGGAGCGTGGGGTCTTCCGAGCCCAGAAGGAACGGCGTGAGAACAACGAGTGCTACGGCAACCGCAAAAAGCAGGAGGATTATCATGAACAGGTTGTATTTCACGGAATTGAACAAGTCGCCTAAGTTGGAGCTGAACTTCGTTGACTCGGGCGTCTTCCCGTCGAGGAAGTCGAGTACCTTGACGAACGCGTCTTCCCCCTCGGTGACTTTACCCTTCACTTCAAAGCCTCTTTAAGCAGCTGGCCGACGACCTTCGAGTCGCCTCTGCCCTTCATCTTTTTCATCACCTGGCCCATGAGGTAGTTTAATGCCTTGTCCCCGCCTGCCTTGTAGTCTGCCGCCGCCTGCTGGTTCTCTTCGACTACTTCAGCGACTACGCTGGCCAGCTCGTCCACTCCGGATACGCGGCCGAGCTTCTCGCATTCCACGATGCGCTTTGGATTTTCCCCGGAGTCTATTATGCGCTCGAGAAGCTTTTTCCCAACGTTCTCCGTTATCTCGCCTGACTGCACCATCTCGAACAGTTCCGAAAGGATTGGCGCGGAAAGCTTGCTTTCGGAAAGCTCTATGCCGCGGTAGTTGAGCTGCCTTAACACTTCCCTGCAAACCCACATCGAGGCGACGTCCGGCTTAATCCGTCCTCCAGCCATCAGCTTCTCGAACAGGTCTGCGACGTCCTTGTCCTTTACCATGACCTGCGCGTAGTCCTCGCGGACGCCGTACTTCTCCATGAGCCGGCTCTTCCTGGACTGCGGAGTTTCAGGAAGCTTCACGCCGTCGATGAAAGCGTCTTCAAACTGCAGCGGAGGTATGTCCGGGTCTGGGATGTACCGGTAGTCCGCCGCAGTCTCCTTAACGCGCATGGAAGTTGTCACCATCGTCTTCTCGTTGAAGCCGCGCGTCTCCTGCACTACGACCGCCCCGCGCTTGACCATGTTTTTCTGCCTTATGAGCTCGTACTGTATGGCCTTGAACGCTCCTGCGACGCTGTTGATGTTCTTTATCTCGACCTTCGCTCCGCCTTCAATGCTTATGTTTACGTCGGCCCTCATGACTCCGCCGACGTCGACAATCCGTTCGGTGTACTTCAGCAGGTTCGTTAGTTCTCGCATGAAGTTCCTGACGTCCTCAGGCCCCTTCATGTCGGGCGCCGTGACTATCTCAAGCAGCGGGACTCCGGAGCGGTTGTAGTCTACCTGCCCGGTCTTAAGGTCGTATCTGCCGGGGTCCTCCTCAAGGTGGACTTCCCATATTCCGACTCCTTCAAGGTTCCCGTCTCTCCCCACAGGCTCGCTCGTGCGCTGGTATCCTGACGGGAGGTCTGGGTAGTTGTAGTGCTTCCTCTTCACGAATATGTTTTCGCTTACCGTTTTGCATTCCAATAGCTTTGACACCATGACTGCGGTCTCAAGTGCCGTGTCGTTCAGCGGATGAGGCTTTATCCCTGGCATTCCGGTGCAGACCGGGCACGTGTTGACGTTCGACTCCTCGACCTCGTAGTAGTTTGTCGGGCAGGAGCAGAAGAGCTTCTGCTGGGTCCTCAACGGAACGTGAATCTCCAGACCGATTTTAGCGTTGATTTTATCTTCAGGCATCTTAAATGAATGGAATCCAAGAAATAAATGCGTTATGAGATACATAATCCGGTTTTCAGGGGAGCATCCGACCTTGCCTTTAGCCGAGCTTAAGGGAGTGCTTGAGGGTGAGGGCATTGAACATAGGATTTTAGGTGGTCTTGAAGGCAGGATTGCCCTAATTGAAGTCGACTCGGATGATAGGGGATTCGCAGGCAGGCTTGCGTTGTCGACTAAAGTCTGCGAGTACGTTGGCTCCGCGTCCGACCTTGGGCAGCTGGCGGATAAGGTCCACGGCGCAATCGATGAGAAAGGTAGTTTTGCGGTACGCTGCTCTTCAGAGACGCTGGAAAAGAAGTTCGGCGGCATGCTTCATGAAAAAGGATTGAAAGTCGACTTGAGGAATCCGGCTGTGGAAGTCAACCTCTTTAAGTCAGGTGGGAAATATCTCGCAGGCCTTGATATCTCGCTTAACCGGGACTACAACAAGAGGCGCCCGCAGTACCGCCCGTTCTTCAGCCCGACGTCCATGCACCCGAAGCACGCCAGGGTCATGGTGAATCTTGCCAGGGTCAAAAGCAATGACTCGCTGCTTGACCCCTTCTGCGGGACTGGGGGGATACTGATTGAGGCGGGCCTTATGGGCGTTAATGTGCACGGCTGGGACATAAGCGAGAGGATGGTCGGAGGGTGCATGCAGAATCTTAGGTACTACAACCTTTCGGGAGAGCTTGAAGAGCGAGACGCCCTCAACTACTCGGGGAAAAAAGTCTTCGACGCAATCGCTTCAGACCTGCCTTACGGGAGGGCCTCATACACAAGCGACAGGAAAGTGGACAGGCTTTACGACACCTTCCTCTCTAAAGCCGACAGCCTCTTGAAGGACGGAGGGTACGCAGTGGTCATGCTGCCAAGCAACCAGAAAATCAACCCGCACGCACTTGAGGTGCAGGAGCAGTACGACATAAGAGTGCACAAAAGCCTGACCAGAAGAATATGGGTGCTGAAGAAGCCTACCTGATTACGCGGTAGGGTTGCTGCGCGAAATCCTTCCTCCCGGTAATCCGCGGACCAACCGACTTGCCCTTCTTATCAACAGCCTCCTCCTTCACAGCGGACTTCTTGAACTTAGGCGCAAAGAGTATCTCGTACTTTGTTATCTTCTTTGATGCAGGGTTCATGTACTTGGCCCGGTAGTAAGGCAGGAAGATTATGCCCTCGCAGCTTACGCTAGCCTTCAATATTGCGGAAAGCAGCGGAACCTGGCTTCCCGAACTGTAGGCTATAGAGTCCACGTCGGAATCAATCTTCCTACCCCTCTCAGCCTCCATGAAACCCCACAAGTCGTATATGCCCTCGTAAGTGTCAGGCATCACGACGTACGCCTCGACCTTCTTTTTAGGCTTATCCTCATCCTTCTTAGCGCCCTCGCCCATGGAACTCAAGCCAGAGACCAGCTCGTCGATGACGACGTATACAGTATCCAACAGCCCCTCCAGCATCTGCTCTGCCATGTCAGTCCAGTCTTTCGCAACCTTCGGCTTGTCGCCCTCGTACGTCTGTATGACCTTCTTGTTTTTGAGTATGGTCAAGTCGACGCTCTCCAAGTCTTCGGTAAGCAGGTCCCCGTGCTGCATGAGGTACATGAGAAAGGTCTTCGAATCCTCAGGCAACGAGTTGATTTTCTTTATCACGTCGGAGACGTTGAGTGTCGTCTCGGTAATGTTCTTCTTCCTCATCTGCATGATGTAGTACAAGTCCAGGCTGCTTAGGTTCAGGAACAGGTGGTCCCTCCTCTCGACCTTCCGTAGCTCCTGGGAGCCAGTCCACACGTCCTTCACGCTAACGAACTTGAAAACGCCGACCGGGGCGTAGCGTAGTCGTATGTGAATGGGTATGTCAGCTGAAACAACATTGCCCAAAAAATTCTTCTTCTTGCCCTTCGACTCAAAATACTTTTTGGCGTCCTCCGGACTTCGGGAAGGGACGAAAGCCTGCTCCACACCCTGAAAGTACTTTTCAGCGAGACCGAACTTCTCCAGGGAGCTTGTGAACTCCTTGTCCATGCCGTAGCCCCTGCTGCCCAGGCTGTCTGTTATGTGGAACTTGTTTATCAGACTTAATGGTAATTCACGCGAAGCCTCCTCCGCGTCAGGCGAAAACTCTGAGGTAGTTATGTAGGCTGCGCGGACGGCGTTGTGCTTCAGCATCGACTCGTACAGACTCTGGACATCCTCCTTTACGACTGGCCGGGAGTATGGAGACGCCCTGATGAGGGAAGTGACCTTCCCGCCCATGGGGTTGGTGGTCTTGGCGACGAATTCCACGGAGCCGTCCATGAGACGTTCGGAAGACTCGACGGTGAAACCCATCCTGGTCACGAAAGTCGAGATTATCTTCTCGAACTCCTCCCCAGAAACCGACACGCTATCTCCGATTTCGACCATGTTCAACCACTCTTATCGAATTCTGGCGTCAGCATGAAGTCCACTCTCGACATGCCGTGGTCGTCGACGAACTTGCACGCAAAATAAAGCATGTATGTTATGCCCTTGAAGTAAACCTGCGAGTTCAGAAGGTTCTCGAGCAATACCACAAGATTCCTCGGCGACACCTCTATCTCGTCTGCTTCGAAGCTGCTTTCGACCGACTTGTCGAGGGTGAAGTACTTCGACAGGTCGTACCTTGCGCCTGAGAACGACGGCAGATGCAGGTTGGATATGAACTTCTGGTAGTTCGGCTGGGAGATGATAAGACCCATCGAGTTCAGGTAGTATAGGATGCTCGGGTTATTCTGTATCAGCGAAAGGTTTTCACCGCTTATCTTCCTCGCGTCAATCTCTCCGAACAGGTTAATCTCGTGCAAAACCCGCAGAGCCTCGGGAGCGAGGCGCAAAAGCTTCAGAAGCTCGAAAGACTGCCTGACGCCGGGCTTTGACCCCACGGAGCCCAGATGAACGAAGTACATTGCGCCTGAGGAGAGGTTGACATAGACGTTGAATGTCTCGGCTGGCTTGCTTGGGGAACTCTGGGAGGAAACTTCAAAGCAGCCTACTGGAGCGAACCTGCCGCGGACGTCGGTGACCTTCTCTTCAGTACCAAAGAAGCCGAGAATCTTTTTCGAGCGGACTAACTCAAAATAGGCCTTAGCGTCGTCAATCGTCTTGGAGGTCTTGAACACCAGCTCGAATATCCTGTGCTCTTTGACAGGCGATTTTTCAACGGGCTTTGATGCTTCGCCTGCCTTGAACGCTGAAAGGTCTGAAAGAAGGATGAGCTTCAAGTTACTTCCGCTTGCGTACTCCAAAGCGCCTTTCGTGAACCCGGACGAAGCCACGAGAACACCCTCAAAGTAGTTGCCTTTCGAAACCTCTTCGAGAAAACCCGTGACTTGGGATAAATCCAGCTTCCTGCCGCCTCTCACAACATTAATCAGAACGCCGTTATCCAAAGACTTGGAGGGGATTGACGCAGTAATCTTGATTGCATTCTCGCCGTCGACAGTCACGGAGCCCACACTGTAACCCAGATTGGGGACTGAACCCAGCACCATATCCCGAAACTCCGTCGAGGACAATTCAGGGTAGTCGGAGGGCCTTCTTTTCATTATATGGAATTATTTAAAGTATGTGTCAATATAACTATAATATTTGCCGCATAGCGGGATAAATAAGTGTTGCAAGCAGAAATGAAAGGCTCTGAAGCGATAATCAAATCCCTCATGGAAGAGGGCGTCAAGCACATGTTCGGGATACCTGGCGGGCAGATTATGGAGGTCTACGACGTACTATACAATACAGACCCAGGCGACCTCAAGCACTTTCTCATGAGGCACGAGCAGTGTGCGGCCCACGCTGCAGAAGGTTACGCGAGGGCCAGCGGCAAGGTTGGAGTGTGCATAGCGACTTCAGGCCCTGGCGCGACTAACCTCGTCACAGGCATAGCCGACGCGTACATGGACTCGGTGCCGGTCGTAGCCCTCACAGGAAACGTTCCCACACATTTGATAGGAAACGACGCGTTCCAGGAGGCGGACATCGTTGGCATAACGATGCCCATAACGAAGCACAACTTCCAGCTCACCGACCCGGAGGACATACCTTCGACGTTCAGGGCCGCCTTCAAGATTGCGACCACAAGAAGGCCGGGACCGGTTTTAATCGACCTGCCGAGGGACGTGCAGACAAACACGCTAAAGAAGTTCGTCTACCCTAAGGACGTGGAGCTTCCGGGCTACAAGGTCGTCGAGAACGGCGGACACCCGATGCAGATTAAGAAGGCTTCCGAGCTTTTGATGAACGCCGAGCGGCCGGTCATAATCACCGGGGGCGGAGTCGTCATTTCAAACGGCGCGAGCGGAGAGCTCATGAACCTCTCGGAGTCTTTAGGAATACCGGTCACCACCACGCTGATGGGCAAAGGATGCTTCCCTGAAGACCACCCGCTGTCCCTCGGAATGCTTGGGATGCACGGCAGGAAGGTCGCGAACCTTATGGTAGCGGAGTCTGACGTAGTGCTGGCCGTAGGGTGCAGGTTCTCAGACAGGATTACCGGAAACCTGCAGTACTTTGCGCCGAACGCGAGGATAATCCACGCTGACATAGACTCTGCTGAGATAGGAAAGAGTGTTAGAGTAGACGTGCCTATCGTAGGCGACGCGAGGCTCATCTTCAAGAACCTTAACAAGGCGGTAGGCAAGCTGAAGAGGAAGGGCGACACTGAGTGGCATATCAGGCTCAAGAAGTACAAGAAGGAGTTTGGCATACAGTGGGAGTCCTGGGAGGGGCAGACGCCGATAAAGCAGCAGAAGGTGATGAAGGAGCTTAACAAGATCGTAGGCGACGAAGTCATAGTCACGACCGAAGTCGGTCAGTGCCAGATGTTCGCCGCGCACTACCTGCACATCAAGAACCCAAGGCACTTCATAAGCTCAGGAGGGTTGGGCACGATGGGCTTCGGATTCCCGGCAGCCATCGGCGCGAAGGTTGCTATGCCGGACCACGCGGTCATAGACGTCGGGAGCGAAGGGAGCTTCCTCATGACTTCGCAGGACCTTGCGACGTGCGTGATAGAGGATATCCCGGTCGTCTCGATAATAATGCAGAACAGGTATCTTGGCATGGTGAAGCAGTGGCAGGACTTGTTCTACGGGAAGAGGAGGAGCCACACTTACCTTGGGGAGGTTCCCGACTTCGTGAAGTATGCGGAATCGTTCAGCGCGAAAGGCATAAGGGTCGAGAAGCCAGGCGAGATTCACGACGCGGTCAGGCAGGCAATCAAATCAGGGAAGCCGTACGTCATAGACATCATCGTAGACCCTGAGGAACACATCCTGCCGATGGTCCGGCCTGGCGGAAAGATGCATGAGATGATAGAGAAGATTTAGAGTCTCACGGGGATTCCGTTCTCCTTCAGCAGCTTCTTCACGTCCATTATGGGATACTCGTTGTAGTGGAATATCGATGCTGCAAGCGCTGCGTCCGCCTTGCCTTTCGTGAAGGCTTCCAGAATGTGCTGCGGGTTGCCGACTCCCCCGGATGCTATCACTGGTATCGAGACTGACTCGCTAATCAACTTCGTGAGCTCAAGGTCGAAACCCTCTTTCGTGCCGTCGCGGTCCATTGAAGTCAGCATTATCTCGCCGGCTCCCAAGTCCTGCACCCTCAAAGCCCATTCCAGCGTGTCTATGCCGGTAGGCTCCCTGCCGCCGTAGATGAAGCATTCGTGGCCGCTCTTAGTGTTCTCGGTCCTCTTGCTGTCTATCGCAACGACTATGCACTGGTTCCCGAACTTCCTGCTTCCTTCAGTCACGAGCTTCGGATTCTTTATCGCCGCCGTGTTGATTGTCGTCTTGTCGGCGCCGGCCCGCAGAATCTTCTGCATGTCGCCGGCAGTCCTTATGCCCCCTCCGACGGTAAGCGGTATGAAGACGTTCTCCGCGGTCTTCTCTATGACGCGCACCATAGTCTCCCTGCGCTCGTGCGAGGCGGTGATGTCCAGGAAAACTATTTCGTCGGCGCTCTCCCTGCTGTATCTTTCAGCGAGCTCCCAGGGCACGCCGGCGTACCTGATCTGCTTGAACCTGACGCCCTTCACGACCCTCCCTTCAGGAACGCTCAGGTCGCAGTCCAGGCAGGGGATTATACGCTTGGCAAGCATCTTGCGTTCAACCAAAAAGGCCCCTTCGCTTTTGGGCGATGTGTAGCATGACCCTGGCGTCGAGGGTCGAGTCCACGTTCTCTATGTACTTCAGAAGCACGTCCTGCCACTGTATTATCAGGTAGTCTGCGTCCTCGTTGATTCTCTTGAGGGATTTTTCTATGCCGAGGGCTTCGGCGAGCGCCTTCTCGTCCTTGTCGAGCTTCGTCCCGTTATATTCCTCCAGCTTCAGTACAATGTTGAGTTTCGCCTGCTTGAGCTTGCCGAAGCTTTCGCCACACTCCTTGATTACGGCGTCCGAGAGGTCCATCGCCTCCTTCACGGCCTCCAGGCCGGTTGACGACTCCACCGATGAGACTGCCTTGTCCGCCTCGTGGTACAAGCGCGTCATCTTGCGCAGCATGTTCATCAGGAAGTCGGCTGTTACCTCCAGGAATCCGTGATACAGTAGCACGTCCTTGAACTTCAGGTCTTCAGTGCCGAAGAAGTAGGATACAGTACCAGTGGAATACAGTTCTCGTGGGTCGTAGACTAGCGTCAGGTTCCCCACGTTCTTTTCGATTAAGTCCTTCCTGAGTTCAAGACGCTCCTTCCTCAAGACTATGACGTGGAAGTCCAATGGTATTATGTCCGACGTAATCTGCTTGAAGGTTACCGTATGGCACTTCTTGAATATCTCGTTCAAGAGGAGCATCTGCATCCCGCGCATGAATTGCACGGCGACCTCGGACAACTTCTCGTCAGGGAATTCCGCGGTGAAGTAGTGTAGC
>JAPKXP010000009.1 GCA_026394745.1 Candidatus Altarchaeota archaeon | reverse complement strand
CCTATGATAAAGCAGAGGGGGTGTTGCGGGAGTACGGTAAAACTATAGCAAGCGCTGCATTCGAGACCTTGGATCCGGTGGGGAACGCAAAAGTGTATAAGGGTAATTATGACGGCTTGATTTCAGAGGGGTATCTAGATTTCATAGCTGGTAAAGCCTTCAAGGCTAAGAGTCTGGAGGATGCTAGGGTAACTGCAGGAACATACAAAGATAATCACGACAAATTATTGGAGGATGAATATTCTGGGGAAATAGCTCGTAACGCGTGCATTGCCAAAGATTTGGATACAGCAAGAAAAAAGGCAGGTATATATCAGGGGAATTATGATGAACTAGTTGAGAGGAAATATTCTCCTTCAATAGCTACTGCAGCATGCATTAGTAGGGATTTAGCAGAGGCGTAAAAGAAAGCAGAAAGATATCAGAGGATATATGACACATTGGTTGGAGAGGGGTATCCTGAAAGCATGGTCGGTACAGCATGCAACGCAAAGAGCTTGGAGGATGCCAGGACGAGGGTTACGGCATACAAGAGTAATTATGACAAGTTAGTGAGAATGGGTCACACAGAAACAATAGCGGGGTCAGCATGCACATCAAAGGAATTGAAGGATGCGATAGACAACGCAAAAACATATCAGCAACATTATGACAGACTAGTGGAAGCAGGATATAGTGAGGCCATAGCCAATAACGCATGCCGTAACAAGAGTTGGGGTGAAGTAGAAAAGAATGCAAATAGGTATAGGGGGATATACGACAAATTAGTGGAAGGGGGGTACACTGAAACACTAGCTGGCGCGGCATGCATCGCAAAGAACATAGAAGAAGCAATGGGGAGGGCGAGAGCATACAAAGAAATCTATGATACATTATTAGGTGAGGATTACGGTAAGGCAGTAGTAAAAGCTGCCTTTGCTTCAAGAAACATTGAGGAAGCAAAGAAAAAAGCTAAAGCATACCAGGATAATTACAATAGATTAATAGAAATGAAGTTTTCAGACAAGATAGCTAGTGCAGCATGCAATAACATGAGCTTTGAAGAGGCTGAAAACCGGGCAAAAACATACCAGAGTAATTATGGTAAACTGATTGCAGAGGGTTATCATGTGAGGATAGCTGAACGCGCCTGCATCAACATGAACGAGGAGAAGGCAAAGGAAAATGCGGGGATATATGACAGTAACAGAAAGGCCCTGATAGCAGAGGGTTTCCCTGCTACAATCGCCGAATCCGCATGCGATACGAAAAGCCTGGATACGGCGAGAAACCGGGCTACAAAGTATAAGAAAATCTACGACACATTGGTTGGGGGGCAGTACCCGAGGGAAATAGCTGGGGAAGTATGCGATAGCGAAAGTTTAGAGGAAGCAATACGTAGAGCAAACAGATTAAGGAAAACTTGAGTGGGTGGTGAAAGGTTAGAGCTAAATTACCACACCCACGAACTTACTTCTCCTTTATGGACTCCTTGATTTTCATGCCGAAGTGCCTGCCGGAGTCCTCAACGTACCCCAGCACCTCGTCGCCAGGCTTAAGCCTGCTTATGGAGACGGGCTTCCCGTTCTTCCTCACAAGCAGTATCGTCTCCGCGTTCTGGAGCAATGTGCTTATCCTTTTGCCTTCAACCACGCCCTCGACGAGAATCAACGGCCTCTTCTCTATCTTGCTCCTGCCGACTATGACCCCCCTCGTGTTGCCCTTCCAGTTCACCGCCAAAACCTCCTCACCGGCCTTAAGCTCGCTAAGGTACTTGGTCTTGTCGTCGGGCATCCGGACGTAAGCGTGCACCGCGCCGGCGTTGACTCGGAACGGCCTTGAGGCCACGTACTCTGTCTCTATGCTCTCGCTGTGAACAAGAAGCATTGAGTTGCTCTGGCTTCCGACGAGCATCCCCTCGCCGACCTTCAGCATGCTCGCGGTATCAACACAAACCCGGTCGCCCATGCCGACAGGCTTGAGCGAAGCAACCTTGACCGGAACCAGCTTGATTTTTTCAGCAGTCATCTCCTCCACCAACTCCTTGATTTTTTTTATCTCAGAAAACCCTGCGTTGACGAGGACGCCGTCAGACCCGACTTCAAGGGTCTCCAAAGCCACCCTCGCCTCCTCGGTGTTTCTGACCTCGACAATAATCCTGCATTTACCCTGAAGTGCTGCGATTATGTTCTCGAGAGGGATGACCTTCCAGTTCAATGAATTAACCACCACATAGCCGGCCTTCCTGCCGAGCTTCACAACCTCCTGCTCGTCAACCTTGTTTTGTATGCTCTTGTAGAAAGCGTTCCTCCCAAGCCGGACGTCTGCGCCCTGACCTTCAGACACGACGGCAATCCTGCCGAGGGAACGGGCCTTCTCCTCCTCGCCGGAATTCACCATGACCGCAGAACACCCGCTCTCGAGCGCGGTGGTGATAAGCTTCTTCCTCCTGTCCCACGGCTGGCTGCCGTCAGCCCTAACCCAGACTTCTTTTGTCATCGTTTGAACCTGAAAGCGAGAAGGGCGAAGTGTCAGGATATATCGTAACGCCGCCTTCGCCAATCTTGAAGGGATGTACCTTCAGCGAATGATTCACGCTACGAACCTTAACGATGTTAATGCACCTTTCGAACGTGGCGTTGGAGCGAATCTTCATCAACGTCAATACGCCGTGGAACAAGTAGTCCTCGGTTATGTACTCGATATTGTCTATGTGAGAGTATCCGCGCTGCGAAGTAGCAATCAGCACGACGTTCATCTCGTACAGCTTGCTGATAAGCCGTAGCAGCTCCTCACGCATGGCCTTAACGTCAATCCTCTGGAGCGCCTGGAAAAGCGTGATGGAATCCAGGACCACCCGCCTAGCCTTACAGTCAGCAGCGTGCTTCTGAATGAACTCTGCAAGGTGAGCGGAATTCTGGACCTGCGGGTCCTCCACAATCTTTATCATGCCGCTCTTCTCAAGCTCCTCAATGTTGATTCCCAGGTTTGATGCCGTATAGCGCAGGGCGTCAGCGCTGTCCTCGAGCGTTATGTAGAGGCCCCGCTCGTTGAACTTCCTTGCGCCCTCCACCAGAAACTGCAAAGCGAAAATCGACTTGCCTGTTCCAGGACCGCCTATCAGAAGGCACGCGGTCGGCACAGGGAATCCACCGCCGAGTATTTCATCGAACCCGGGTATGCCGGTCTTCATCAGCTCTCTTTTCATTTTTCCATTTTGACCCTATTAATATCAATAGCAGGTATAGTATATTATTATGAGTTTTCTTAAAAGAGCGGCTGCAAGAGACGAATTAAAGCAGGTCATCGCCGTGAGGACTGACCTGGAGATGGGCAAGGGGAAGATTGCAGCCCAAGTCGCTCACGCCGCGGTTTCCGCTGCAGACAGGAGCGAGTGGAAGAGCGACTGGCTGGCGCAGGGGGGCCAGAAGACGGTTGTGAAGGTAGGCGGCGAAAAGGAGCTCATTGAAGTGTTCATGCATGCGAAAAAGGCTGGCCTGCCTGCGGCGCTGATAGAAGACGCGGGACACACCCAGATTCCAGCCGGGACGAAGACCTGCGTGGGCATAGGCCCAGCACCTGAAGCGGAACTGGACAAGGTGACTGGAAAACTAAAGTTGCTTTAAAATGGCTGAAGAGACGATAAAGCTTCCGGGAGAGCCGAAGAACGTGGTCATGAGGTTCGCGCCCAATCCGAACGGGCCGCTTACGATAGGCCATGCGAGGGGTGTCGTCGTGAACTCGTATCTAGTGGGGAAATACGGCGGTAAACTGATATTGAGGTTCGACGACACGGACCCTAAGACGAAGAAGCCTATGCCTGAAGCCTACGGATGGATTCTGGAGGACGTGAAGTGGCTCGGAGCCGAGCCGGATGAAGTAGCCTACTGTTCAGACGACATCGACGTATACTACAAACACGCGGAAGAATTGGTTACTATTGGAGGCGCCTACGCCTGCAACTGCACGCAAGACGAATTCAAGGGGCTTAAAGACAACAAACAGTGCTGCCCCCACCGGGAAGCGGCCGCAGAGGAGAACCTCAAGCTCTGGAAGGAGATGCTGTCCGGGAAACACGAGGAGAAAAGTTACGTGCTTAGGATAAAGACTGACATAGAGTGCGAAGACCCGGCGCTGAGGGATTGGGTGGCGTTCAGGATAGTGAAGGACGAGCACCCCCGCACAGGGAAAAAATACTGCGTGTGGCCTATGCTGGACTTCGCGGGCGCGATAGAAGACCACATCATAGGCACTACGCACATCATCCGCGGCAAAGACCTGATGGACTCTGAAAAAAGGCAGAAGTTCGTGTACCATTACTTCAACTGGACGTACCCGGAAACACTCCACTGGGGCAGGATACGGCTTGAGGAATTCGGAAAACTATCCACAAGCCAGATGAGGAAGGACATTGAGGAAGGCAAATACTCAGGCTGGGACGACATCGCCCTGCCCACACTGAAGGCGCTCAGAAGGAGGGGCATACGACCGGAGGCGATACGTGAATTCATGCTCTCACTGGGACTATCCGAAACCGACATAAGCATGACGATGGAGAACATGTACTCCGTCAACCGGCAGATGATTGACGCGGAATGCAGCCGCTACTTCTTCATCGAAGACCCGACACCAATACTCATAGAAGGCATGCCCTGCAAGACGGTCAGGATGGCCCTCCACCCCGCGCACAAGGACAAGGGCGTGCGCCAGTGGACGCTCTGCGAGGACAACAAGCTCTACGTCTCGAGGAAGGACGCGAACAGCCTGAATCACGGCGAGATAGTGAAGCTCATAGGACTATACTTCATAGAGGTTCTCGGAGTAGGCGACGCCGTTAAAGCCAAATTCACCCGGAAGGAAGACAAGAAAGCCAAAAAAATACAATGCCTCCAAGAACACATGGAGTGCGAGATAATTAAGCCAGACGGAAAAGCAATCGGCATATGCGAGCCAGACGCCAAAAACATATCCGTCGGGGAGACAATCCAGTTCGAAAGATACTGCTTCGCAAGACTAGAGAAAAAAGACGGAAAACAGCTTTCCTTCGCCTACACCCATGGCTAGCATATTTATTAATGAATAGTTCCATTATCTTAGACTATAATCCCTAGAAACAGGGATACGTGATTGATGATCCGACGCAAAGAATGAGGTGAATGATATGAATTACGTTAAGTTTGATGTGCCTGCTGAAATCAAGAACAAGGCCTTAGAGGCTTTAGAGCAGGCCAGAGACACAGGGAAGACAAGGAAGGGGACCAACGAAGTCACTAAAGCTGTCGAACGCGGCAACGCGAAGCTTGTTTTAATCGGAAGCGACGTCAACCCGCCGGAGATTGTAATGCACCTGCCTATGCTCTGCGAAGAAAAGAAAATCGCTTACTTATACGTGCCGAAAGCTGAAATCGGGGAAGCCGTTGGAATACACGTGCCGACCGCAGCCGCCTGCATAATCGATGAAGGCAAGGCAAAGGATGCTATTGCAGACGTTATTGAAAAAGTCAAAGAGCTGAAGAAGTAAAGATGGTCGCAGC
>JAPKXP010000097.1 GCA_026394745.1 Candidatus Altarchaeota archaeon | reverse complement strand
TGTCAGCTGGGATGATGCCGGCCTTGCCGCCGGCCTCAATCGCCATGTTGGATATTGAAATGCGGTCGGACACGTCAAGAGACTCGATGGCGCTGCCGTACCACTCCATGCTCTTGTACAGCGAGCCTTCCACTCCGATTTCCCCGATGACGTGCAGTATCACGTCCTTGCCCATAACGTACTTCCCTAGCTTCCCGTCGACCACGAACTTCTGGGACTCGGGAACCTTAAACCACAGTTTACCCAGAGCCATTACTGCCGCAGCCTCGGTGCTGCCTATGCCTGTTGCGAAACAACCTAGGGCGCCGTAGCTGCACGTGTGGCTGTCCGCGCCGACAATCAGCCGTCCTGGAGCCGCAAACCCCTCTTCGATCATCAGCTGGTGGCATACTCCGCCGCAGCCCACTTCAAAGTAGTTTTCGATGGAATATTTTCTGGCGAAATTCCTCATAGCCTTCGCCTGCTCGGCGCTCGCAACGTCCTTGTTCGGGACGTAATGGTCCGGAATTAGGATGGTCTTCTCCCTAATCGGCTTCGCGTTGAACTTCTCGAACACCTCGAACGCAGGCAGGCCGGTCACGTCGTTCACCATCACGTAGTCCACGCTAGCCTCGACAATCTCCCCGGGAACTACACTCTCCCTGCCTGACTTCCCAGCCAGGATTTTTTCCGCAATCGTCTGACCCATTTTATTTATTTACTATGCACCATTATCGAATTTAAGCCGTTCACCATCGCGTCAACCGAAGCGAGTATTATGTCCGAGCCAACGCCTTCGGCAGTCACTATCCTGTCCTTGGTCTTCAGCTTCACGAGTATCTTCACCACGGCGTCCGTCCCGCCTGATATAGCGTCAACGTGGTACTCGACAAGCTCGAAAGGCACGTCTTTTGTCGCGGCCTTTATCGCGTTTATCGCGGCGTCGACCGGCCCCGTTCCAGTGCCTGCTGAAAGCACCTCGATTCCGTTTATCCTAAGCTTGACCGAAGCAGTCGGAGTGAACTTGTTTCCTGCGACCGCGACAAGCTCCTCAAGCTTCAGCGCCCTCTTGTGCTCCAAGCCGAGTACGGTGTTTGCTATGCTCTCCAAGTCCACGCTCGTAACGTGCTTGCCCTTGTCTCCGAGATACTTCACCTGCCTGAACACTTCAGAGACCTGGTCGTCGTTCATCTTGAAGCCCTCGTCCTCAAGTATCTTCTTCACGGCCTTCAAGCCCGCGTGCTTCCCTAGGACGAACGTCCTTTTCGCACCCAAGAAATCCGGGCTTATCGGCTCGTAAGTCTCGGGCTTCTTGAGTATGCCGTCGACGTGTATGCCAGCCTCGTGCGTGAAAGCGTTCTCGCCTATCACCGCCTTGTTCGGCGGCACGGGTATCCCGCAAGTCTTCTCCACAAACTCTGAGACTGAAAGTATCTTCTTTGGGTCCACGCCCACATTGAAGCCGTACAACAGCTTCAGGCCGACTACCACCTCGTCCAAGCAAGCGTTGCCAGCCCTCTCCCCAAGGCCGTTGACCGTAACGTCGACCATCGAAGCGCCAGCGACGACGGCGGCGAGCGTGTTGGCTGTCGCCATCCCGAAGTCGTCGTGACAATGGATGCCGACAGGTATCTTCGACTTGTCCACCAGCCGGGACACCAAGACACTCATCTTCTCAGGCGTCATGACGCCCACGGTGTCCGCTAAAGTGAACCGGTCCGCCTTAAGCTCGGCTGCAAGGTTCCTGACCTTAAGCAGGAACTTAAGGTCGCTCCTGCTGCCGTCCTCAGTGCACAAGTCAACCACAAGACCATGCTTCCTGCAGTACTGAACGCACTCCTCAACCTTCTTCAAGACCTCATCGCGAGTGCTGTTAAGCTTGTACTTGATGTGCAAGTCAGAGGTCGGCGCAACCAGGAATATCCCGTCCACGCCGCACTCCATCGCCGCGTCTATGTCTTTCTGAAGTATCCTGGCGAAGCTCAAAACCTCGGCCTTAAGACCCTGCTTGGCTATAAGCCGCATGCCCTCCTTCTCGCCGTCGCTCGCTATCGCCGTGCCGGCCTCTATGACGTCGACTCCAAGATCGTCCAGAACCTTGGCTATCTCAAGCTTCCTATTCGGGGTAAGCGAGACTCCAGGAGTCTGCTCCCCATCCCTTAGTGTAGTGTCAAGCACCTTTATTTTTCTTGTCATGTGAACCACGAATTTAATTTTATTTGATTTTAAAGGGTAAAAAACAAAGAACCCCGCAAGCATTAAAGAGCCAGTGGAAGAATGGTATGCTGGAGCTTACGCTCCAATAATAATCAAAGAAGCTATGCTAACCAAAGCCAGAGAAACGAAACCGGAAAAGACGGTCGAACACTTCATTGCAAGTAAAGAATACGAAAAAAGAGTTTATAAACCTAAAGCAGCTTTCTTGCGAGGTCAGGCAGCCATCCGGCAACCAACGCGGAAAGCATCGCTATCGGGAGTATCAGTGGTCCGCCCATGCAGATGTCTATGATGAAGTCTTCAGCGTCTTCGGCAAGATTTTCCATCGTGTCCCTCTTCTCGCCGATGAAATAACAGTTTAAGCCGCGGTCGGGCGTGGGCCTCTGACAGCAGACTAGCTCGAGGGATTTATATTCCTTCTCAGTGAGGTAGAGCACCTTCGCCCGCCCCACGCACTCCTCCTGGCTCATGTCGGTCACGCATGTGATGTACAACTCCGTCGGCGTGCAAGAGCCGGTATTCTTGACCACACACTTGTTGTCCTTGCACTCCATGCCGGTCATGCACTTGCAGTCCTTGCAGCAGTTGTCGCTGGTCTCGCCCTTGTCTGCCTCGCACTTTCCGTCGCCGCACTCCGCCGCCGCGGAACAGTCCTTAGACGCTCTCTCGGCGCACCTGTCCGCCTCCTCGTAGCAGCTCCGGCAGAACGGGTCGTAGCACTTACCCTGGTCTGTTCCCGTGCACCTGAAGTCCGAGCAGGACGTAAGGCTGTCAACGCAATTCTGGAAGGCGGGGCAGCCGCCTAGAGGATACTGAAAGGCTATCCCAGGATACGTGACTCCAACGCACGCCGCGCCCTTCGCCTGATAGCCTTTGTAGCAGTTCTCGCTGATTTTGCCGCTACTGTCGAAAGCGCACTTGCCGCAGGATGCCGTGAACGCGTCGGTCGCGCAGTAAGTCAACGCAGACGAAAATTGCGTAAGGCAGAGTAACAGGGCAAGTAATACCAGATACCGTGTTCCATCAAGTATCAGTTTCATCTGACAGCCAATTATATATGCTTTCAGTGCAGTTAAAAAGTTAATTCCGCGCATTGTGTAAAAGAAAATTGTTCGTCGAGGTTTGGATGCAAAGTCTTCCGACTTTGCTACCCTCGACTCACTTCGTTCGCCGAGGTTGAAACAAGCCTTTCGGCTTGTTACCCTCGTCTCGCTCGCCGAGGTTGAGATTTGAACTCAAGCTCCCCTTTCGGAGAACAAGCTGGCTGGGGCTTTCTTTTTGTTCCGGCGAAAAGCGTTCTTTCTTCCCTCAGAAGGCTTTGCCTTCTGGGAGCCCTGAAACAGCTTAACTGTTTCTTGGGTTCGCGGGCGTTTTCTTTCTTTGAAGAAAGAAAAGGCCCTTCCAGGCTTGCGCGTTAATCCGTGCTCCGCCACCTCGGCATAGCAGTTATATTTTGTTTTATACCTAGAGTTTTATATATAGCTTATTTAAAGTATTTATTTCAATTGCTTTGAGGATGGACGTTCGGGATTATGTTATCGGGGTTTTGGTGTTGGTTTTGGCTGCTGGAGCGGTTTTTGTGTTCAGCGGCGTGGAGAAGGGTGGCGTCGTGGAGAATGCTTCCGGCGTTCAGGTTTTTTATCTTTTTCCGCAGCGCTGCGTGAGCTGTGATTTAAGGACTCCCGGCGAGTGCGACTTCTGCACGAGCTATTATGACGACAGGGTTATGGGTGTTATCGGGCAGGAGCTTGGCGTTGAACTGAAGTTTGTTGTTTCTGATGCCGTTGACCAGCCTAACGTTTTTGTGGTTAATGGTTGGAGGGCGGGTCTTATCGACGCTAAGAGCAAGTACGTTATTGCGGACGGCTTGTGCAAGTTCGCGAATGTCAGTAAATCCTGCGATGCTTTAAAAAGCGAGGTGAACAGGACTAGGGAGTGCGTGAAGAGATACAGTTTGACGGAGGATACGTTGGTCTATCATTACTCGACATCCGGGTGCATACACTGCGCGAGGACTACGCCTTTGTTCGACGACTTGTTGAGCGAATCCTACAACGAGACTTACGGCTACAAAGTCAGGAAGGCCGACGACAATAACACAGGAGACAGGAAGATGCTTGACGAATGCTTCGGCTCGTTCATGAACCTCGACTACGTTCCGCAGGTCGTATGCCCGAGGAACGGCGACAGCATTACAGGCGGCATAGAGAAACTGAGCACATTGAGGGAGTTTGCGGACAAGTGCATTGAAGCGAAGAAGTAATTGATTTTATTCCATGTAGATGCCTGGTTTCATGGGTAGTGCGTAGCGTGATTTTTGTTCTGGGTCGTAGTCTGGCTTCTCGTGGATTATTATTTCGGAGTTGATTTCCTTCGCAAGGAATTGTTTGGCGTTGTTTAGGGTTTCCATTTCTTGCGCGCCGTTTAGCATTACTTCAGGCAGTTCCTCTTTTCGGGTTTGCATCATCTTGGCTATGTCCTTCCCCTGGCTTCTTAAGTCCGGGTCTGCCATGACGTCTTTCATCTGCTTTCCGTCTTTAACGGCCTGGTAGACCTTGTATTTCCATGCGGGGCTTACGTAGAAGTGTATTTTCTGCGGCGTCTTTTTTACGACCTGCATTATGTTTTGGACGTCGTCTAAAACCTTCTTTAGGTAGTTTTCCTTTGAGTCTATGGTCTTGTCGATGGATGATTCGCTTGATTCAGGGTACTTCTGATGTGTTGCAAGTCCCTTGCCGCCCATCTTCTCCCAGAGCTCCTCGCAGGTGAATGGCGTGAACGGGGTCATGAGCTTCACCCAGTTTACGGCAAGCTCTGAGAGCACACCTTTGTTTTGTTTTTCCGTGCGTCTTGAGTACCAGTTGAGGTCTGATAGGATGTCGTAGAGCGCGGACTGCACGGCCTTCCTTGCGCTGGAGTTGTCGAGCGCCTGGCGGGTTTGGGTTATCCGCTCGCTCATCCTGTTTCTCAGCCACTTGTCTGTGTCGTTCTCCGCTTGCGGGTCGTCTTTCATCTGGGCCGTCTTTTCGACTGCGTCTTGGAATTGCCTGATTCTTTTTCTCGCGTTCTCCACTTGGTTTTCGCGCCAGTCGAGCGTCGTCTCCGGGTCTGCGGCGTATATGAGGTACAAACGTACGACGTCGGCTCCGTACTTGCCTACGCTGTGGTGTATTGGTATGACGTTGCCGAGGCTCTTGCTCATCTTCCTGCCTTCGGCAATCAGCATCTCGTTTAGGCTTATCTTCCTCGGCCAGTAGTTGTCAGGGAATATCGCCGCGTGGTGGAACATCATGAAGGTCAGGTGGTTGGAGATGTGGGCTATTCCGGTCCTGCGCTCGTCCATCGGGTACCAGTACTTGAACTCGGAGTGTATTTTTTCGATTAATTTTTCGTCTATGCCGGTCTTATTGCTCACGTCCGCGATGTTTCCTGTTCCGAGGAACACGTAGTCGAAGAACTCTGGCGTGAGCTGTTCTTCACTGAACTTGTTTTCAGTCAGGTGGTGGGCTATCGTGTAGTAGGCCATGTATATCGTGCTGTCGGAGAGCGATTCTATCATCCAGCGTTCGTCGAAAGGCAGTTTCGTCCCTAGGCCGCGGTTTCTCGTGCAAGGCCACTCGTGAAGCCAGCCGATTGTGTGCTCGAACCCGCTTCTGTACATCTCAGGCTCGATTTCGATTTCGCCGAGTAGTTCGCGGGTCTTCTCCTTCCATTCCTCGTCGCTGTAGTTGAGGAACCACTGGTCTGCGAGGACTTTTATGACTATGTTTGTGCCGCACCTGCACTTCGGGTCTTTGACCGGCTTTCCGTCGTTGTCTTTGATGTTCTTCTCGTATGCTTTTCCTATCTGGCCGAGGCCTTCAAGACGCTCGATGACTTGATCTTTAGCCTCGCTCACGCGCATTCCCTCGAACTCGCCGCAGTTCTCGTTCATCATTCCGCGGTAGAACTCGTCCTTGTAGAGTTGGGCGGTGACCTTCTCGAGCTTCTCGAAGTCGGTCTGCGATTTGATGCCTTCCTTCTCAATCAAGTCTTTTGCGGGTATGGCAGAGTACCCGTCAATCCTTATCAATGGTATGGGAGTCAAGTCTATCTTCAGCTTCTGCATGGCCTCGAGGCCTGCGACGTAGTCGTATGGCGCGTGAGCCGGGACCGAGTTCACGACCCCGGTTGCTATGTCGGCGTCCACGAACTCTGCTGCAAGCAGCGGAACCTCGCGGTTGACTATCGGCACTGTAAGTTTCCTGCCGACGAGGCCGCTTCCCTTAAACTTCTCGATTACTTTGATTTCGTGCTGCTGGTCAACGTACTTTTCGACGAATTTTTCCGCGACGTACCAAGTCTCGCCGTCGACGGTTGCTTTGACGTAGGTTTCATTGGGGTTAATCCAAGTGTTGACTATTCCGAACACGGTTTCAGGCCGGAGCGTGGCTGCGACCAAGAAGCCGTCTTGGAACCTCATCTTAATCAGGTAGAATTCGCTCATGCCTATCTCGCACTCGTCCCCGGACTTTATGTCGTCCGTGGTCACTGGGTTCCCGCAGTTCGGACAGTAGTAGACTGCGTGCTTGCCCTTCATCACGTAGTCCTTTTCCTTGAGTTTCAGGTACTGCCAGCGTATGAAAGCGTTGTACTGCCTGTCGCCCGTGGTGAAGAACCTCCTCCAGTCTATCGCATAGCCCATCGACTCGAAGTCCTTGCGTATCGCGCTGGCGTAGAACTTGGCTACGTTCTCGGGTTTTGAGAATCCTGAGACTATTTCGTCAATCTTCTTCGGGTCGCTCTCGTAGAACGAAACGTATTCCTTGTTGCCCTTGATTGCCTTCTCGTCCTTCTGCTCGATTTTCCGGGAGATTGCGAGAATCGGAGTCCCGGTTATGTGCGACGCCATGGGGAACAGCACGTTGAATCCGAGCATGCGCTTGTACCTTGCGCTGACGTCTCCGAGCGTATAGCTTCTCGCGTGGCCTACGTGCAGCGCGCCTGAAGCGTACGGGTAGGGGACGGTTATGAAGTACTTGGGCTTGCCTACCTGTGGATTACCCTCGAACGTCTTAGCCGCGCTCCATCGGGCAAGCCACTTTGATTCAACGGTTTCAGATTCCATTTCAACGATTGACATTATTCATGAATTTTCTCATGCGCTCCAGCGCCTCCTGTATGACTTCCGTTGAAACGCTGTAGCTGCATCTTACGTGCCCTTCCCCGCTTGCGCCGAAAGTGTTGCCTGGCACTACCGCGACTCCCGCGTTCAGGAGCTTTTTTGCGAACTCCTGCGAGTTCATGCCGGTCTCCTTTATGTTGGGGAAAGCGTAGAATGCGCCCTTGGGCATTATGCACGAGACGTCAGGCAGCTCGTTTAGCCCGCGCACGAGAAGCCTCCTTCTGCGGTCGTATTCGTCGACCATCTCCTTCACGTACCTGCCGCATTCGGTGAACTTGAGGGCGGCGTACTGGCTTACGGTCGGGGCGGAGAGCATTGTGTACTGGTGGATCTTCATCATAGACTCTATGTACTCGGTGCTTCCTGCCGCATAGCCGAGGCGCCATCCGGTGAACGCGAACCCCTTGGAAAAGCCGTTGATTGTTATCGTACGGTCTTCCATTCCTTTGAACGAACCTATGCTGTGGTGCTTCTCGCCGTCGTAGATTAGGTGCTCGTAAAGCTCGTCAGAGATTACTGTGAGGTCGTGCTGTATAGCGAGGTCTGCTATGTCCTCTAGGTCGCTCCTCCTTAGGACGCTTCCGGTGGGATTGTTCGGGGACGCGACTATTATCGCCTTGGTCTTTTTTGTTATCTTCTTTTTCACGTCCTCCTTCACGACGCGGAAGTCATTCTCCTCCCTCATCACGACAGACACCGGGTTCGCGCCCGTGAACCAGACGCACGGCTTGTATGAAACGTACGAAGGCTCCGGCACCAGGACTTCGTCGCCCGGCTCAAGTATCGCGCGGAACGCCAGGTCAAGCGCCTCGCTCGTTCCGGTAGTCACGAGAACCTGGTTCTCAGGATTGAACCTTAATTTATTTTCCTTCAGGAGCTTTCTTGCTATGAGCTCGCGAAGCTCGATTAAACCGTAGTTTGAAGTGTAGGAAGTGTCGTCCTCCTCGATAGCCTGCACCGCAGCAGCCTTCATCGGAGAAGGAGTCGGGAAATCAGGCTCTCCGACGCCCAAACTGACAACGCCCTTGCTCTGCGAAACCAGCTCGAAGAATTCGCGTATGCCGGAGAACGGGACGTTCTTCACCCTGTCAGAAATTCGCTTCATCTTGCAAGACCCCTACGGAGACAAAGGCAGCCTCTTCGCGTCCTCGTCGAACATGAGTATGCCAGCCCTCTTGAACTCCTTCAGTATGATGTGGGTGTTGGTGCTCATGACCTCCTTCCTCGGCGCAGGCTTCTCGGTTATGAACTCGCTTATCTCGTGCTCAAGAAGCTCCAAAAGCTTTGTGGAATCCATTTGACGTACCCCGTTAGGTATTAATTTAAGCCAACAATGAATAAAAACAGAGTTAATAGAATAATGTATATAGGATAGTATGGTCTTCATGTACGGACACAACCGTAACGGGAGGTTGAACAACAGCCAAGAAGACCGGTTCGGAGACATAAAACTGAGGAAGATACCTGAAAACCTGGTGCTAGTCGGAGACCACCCGCTCGCCACGGAGACGGTGGACGGTGTCAGAGTCCCCAAGAACGCCTCAGCATG
>JAPKXP010000064.1 GCA_026394745.1 Candidatus Altarchaeota archaeon | reverse complement strand
CAACGTTCCCCAGTACGCCAGCCGGACATAGTGGTCAACACAGACCCTATCACAATCCAGATGGAGCAGGATGGTGTGGTGACACGGTTCATCCAGGAAGGCTACTTCAAGGCAGTCGAGAACACTCGCCTCCGGATTCCCCCCGACGAGCAGAACCTGCTGCTCCAGCAGAAGATTCAGGCCATCCGCGAAGTCGGCCTCGACAAGCATCTAACGCCCGAGCAGACGAAATTCCTGGCGACGAGGCTACGGCAAGAAGCAATACAGCAATCAGAAGGCGAAACATCCATATCCATAAACAGGATAAACCTCATCCTCGGCGAAAACGTCACTCAAAAAATACGCGTGGAACCGATATTCGGGACAAATCACTACGTAATAAGCGACGACTCGCCTCAAACTCTCGCTGACCCCACGCACCCCACTGCCTGGCTAACTAAAAGGCGATAAATTATAGTATACCTGCAAAAAGCGGCCGTCCGCCATTAACTCGGTTAAATTCAACCACTGCTTATTCTTTACTCGTGAGACATACTCTGCTGCTCGTGGCGCTGGCGCTCGTTTTGGTTTCAGGGTGCGTTAAGACGCAGGATGAGCCATCAACCGATTCCGCAGCCCCATCATCCACAACATCGTCTACATCCTCCCCGACAACGTCCTCTACCTCATCATCCTTAACCTCGTCTACCACGCAATCCACCACATCCACAATGGAATCCACGTCATCCACTTCAACGTCATCCACGATTCCAGAGTTCGACTACGGCACACTGAAGGTTCTGGTCGGGGGATGCGACGGAGACAATCGCGGCAACGCCCTCGTCGCAGGATATGTCGTCAACACCGGCAACACGACTTCCCCGGAATTCAACGTCGTCGCGTACCTTCTCGACGACAACGGTGATTTCATAGACGGTGGTCTCAAATCCGCTCGCATGCCGGGTCTAAGCCCCGGTGGAAATGCGAGATTTCTGGTGTCCTACGGAAACGTCTCCAAATGGGAGAAGTGCGATGCTGAAATAGAATCTGCTTAAGCTACACATAATAAATCAAGGATATAGTATGCGAATCCAATCCCGAGCGTATCCTCTTCTAGTATTTTATCAGGAATCCAAGGCTTTCTTTGAAAAACAGGCATACGAGTGTGACGAGTATTCCCGCGCCGACTACGCCGAGCGCTATGGAGATGAACGCTTTAGTGTTCTTCATGCCCAACATGTGGGCTGCTAGAGCGCCGGAATAAGCGCCTGTCCCCGGAAGAGGAATCGCGACGAACACCCCCAAGCCCAGCATCCCGTACTTCTCGACATACGGCTTAGCCTTCTCGTGGGTCTTTCTGATTATCCCCGCCATGAACGGGATTTTCTCCATCAAGTGAAAGAACCAGTCGAGGAAGACGAACGCAGGGTAGATTATGGCTATGTTGCCTAAAGTTGCGACTGCGAAGGCGACCAGCGGATTCAAGCCGAATTGGAATATGCCTACTGGAATCCCTCCCCTCAGTTCAATCCACGGCATTGCTGAGATAACGAGAACGTAGAAGAACGGATTTGAAAGCAACTCCGATATGTAGTCCATTGTAGGTAAGACATAAGAGGGCTGAAAATAAAAAGAGGTTGGCCGGAGTTCAATCGACCAGCCTGAACTTGTAGCCGTACTTTATTATGCCTTCAGCGCCTTCTGCGACGATCTTCCTGAAAACCATCCTCACCTTCTTTCCGATGGCGACTTCATCTTGCCTGCAGTCTACGATTTGTGCAGTGAGGAGCGGTCCTTCCTTAAGCTTTATGATGGCTGCGATGTAGGGCTTGAGGTATTCGAAGCCGACTGGCGGTGCGTGCACTATGCTAAATGAGTATACTTCCCCTTCGCCTGAGAACTGGTAGTCCTCTATCCTACCTTTCCTCCTGCATTTCGAGCACAAGTTCCTGCTAGGGAAAAACTTTTCGCCGCAGGTCTTGCATTCGGTTCCGATGAGGTTGTACCTCTGCGGTATGAGCCTCCAGTGTAAAGCAAGTCCTTCACTCATTTCGAATCCCTCCCATAGACGTGGACTACGGCTGTAGCGCCGCTTCCGCCTACGTTGTGAGTTAAGCCGATTTTCGCACCCTTAACCTGCCTCTTGTCTGCGGTGCCGCGAAGCTGCAGCGTCGCCTCGATAGCCTGGGCGATTCCAGTCGCGCCTACCGGGTGGCCTTTGCTCTTGAGTCCGCCGCTCGTGTTTACTGGTTTGCTTCCGTTCAATGCGGTTTCGCCTCGTTCGGTCATCTTCCCGCCTTCGCCGAAGTTGCAGAATCCGAGTGCTTCGATTGCCATGATTTCCGCTATCGTGAAGCAGTCGTGCACTTCAGCGAATTCTATGTCTCTAGGTCCGACGCCAGCCATCTTGTAGGCGGTCTTTGCCGCCCTCACAGCGGCTTCGGTCCTGCAGAGGCTCGCGCGGTCGTGTAACGCTAGGGTGTCTGAGGACTGTCCTGAGCCCAGAATCCAGACTGCATTGTCTTTTTTCATCTCCTTGATTTTCTCGGCGCTAGCCATAACAATCACTGCCGCGCCGTCGCTTATAGGGCTGCAGTCCATGAGCTTGATTGGCGAGGCTATTGGTGCTGAATTCATCGCCTTCTCCAGTGTTATCTCGAACGGGTACTGGGCGTTAGGGTTCAACGCGCCGTTCTTGTGGTTCTTTACTGCGACCATCGCCATCTGCTCTTCGGTTGTGCCGTACTCGAGCATGTGTCTTCTCGCCATCAGCGCGTAGAGCGCAGGGAATGTCGCGCCGTGGAATACCTCCCACTCCTCGTCTGAGGCGCCGGCGAGTGCGACTGTGGCGGTTGATACGGAAACGTCCGTCATCTTTTCGACTCCGCCTGCGACGACGATGTCCGAGATGCCTGATTTGATGTTCAGGTAAGCTTGCCTTAGGGCGAGGCCTCCTGAAGCGCACGCAGCCTCAACTCTCGTTGCAGGAATTCCGGTTAATCCGGCGTAGTCTGCGACGAGGGCAGCGACGTGCTCTTGGTTGATGAACATTCCCGGGGTCATCGACCCCACGTAAAGCTCGTCGACGTCCTTGCCTTCTATTCCGGCGTCGGTCATAGCCTTGACGCCGGCTTCGGTGATGAGGTCCCGGTAGTTCTTTTCCCAGAACTCACCGAACTTTGTCATCCCGACCCCTATGATTCCGACCTCTCTTTTCATTTTTCCAGCCCCACTTCCTTTAGCTTGCTCTTCATCTTGCTGTAGAGCGCGTAGTCGACGTAACGCTTATCGTCTATGTAATTTTTCAAGGGAGTTTTGTTTCTTCGCTTTTCGTTCTCCTTCGTAACCTTTATTATGAAGGAGTCTGAGCCTGCGCCGCTCCCGTATGAAGTCACTAGAATCATGTCTCCTGCCACCGCCTCGTCGAGAACTCTTGCGAGCCCTAGCGGGGAAGATCCTGAATAGGTGTTCCCGATTACCGGGGTCAAAAGTCCGAGGGCGAGTTGCTCCTTCGTGAACCCGAGCATCTTGCCTGCTTCCCTCGGGAACTTTCCGTTCGGCTGGTGGAATACTACGTACTTGAAGTCTGAAGGTTTCATACCGCTTTTTTCCAGAATCATCTTGGTCGAGCTTGTCACGTGCTTGAAGTATGCCGGCTCTCCAGTGAACCGGAATCCGTGCTGTGGGAAGTCCTGGCCCTCCCGCCTCCAGAAGTCTGGTGTGTCGGTCGTGAACGAGCACGTGTGGAGTATCTCCGCGACAAGGTTGTCTTTGCCTATCACGTAGGCTGCGCCTCCCGCGCTTGCGGTGTACTCGAGAGCGTCTCCGGGCTTTCCTTGGGAGGTGTCTGCTCCGATGGCCATGCCGTATTTGACGATTCCTGAGCCGACTAGTCCCATGCATATCTGTATTCCTGCAGTCCCTGCCTTGCAGGCGAACTCGAGGTCTGCTGCGGTCAGGTTGGGTGTGGCGCCGATTGCCGCGGCGACTATTGTCGCGGTCGGCTTGACTGCGTAAGGGTGGGATTCGCTTCCGACGTAAATTGCGCCGATGTCTTCTGGATCGACTCCGGAATGCTTCATGGCGTTTCTCGCAGCCTCGACGCTTATCGTCGCGGCGTCCTCGTCCAGTGCCGGGACGCTTTTTTCGAAGACTCCGAGGCTGCTGCTGAATCGTTCCCCGTCGTCGCCCCAAACTTTCGCTATCTCGTGAACCTTGATCCTGTATCTCGGGACGTATCCGCCGTATCCGACTATTCCGACAATCATGGTCAACCTCCTCTTTTCCCTCTTAGATTGAATCCCTGAGTTTTTTTACGAGCTCTTCTTCGCTCTTGATTTTCGAGACTACGAGGGGCATGCCCTCCATCTCGGCTATCTTGACTGCCAGCTTGTCCACCTTCTCCGGCTTTAGGCCGTGTAATATTATCATCGCCGGCTTAGGTTGCGTGACCTTCACCGCGATCATAGGCGACCTACCTAATTTTACTTTCGTGAATATTAATGCGCGCTCGGTGCTGGAGCCGTAGATGTTTCGCAGTTCTCTCTCCGAGAGTTTGAGTATCGCTTGGATGCTGTCGATTATCGTGTAGCCCATCAGGCTTTTTCCTAGTTGGCTTTTGTTGGCGAGCACTACGCCGTCGACTGCCTTCACGATCTTGGACGCTTTGACTGGTGCGAGAAGCTCTCGCAGGTCGAGTATCGCTCCTGAGTCCGGCTTTCCGACGACGAATTTGTCGGTTACGTGGCTGCCTTTGTCCTCGTCTATCTCCATCAATGCTTCGATGAATTTCCTGACGAATGTGGTGCCAGGGGATTTTCTTCTTCCCGACTCGTAGTCGGACACGACGGATGCTGATATCCCGAGTTTCCTCGCTAGCTCGTTTTGGCTTATGCCGAATATCTCCCTCCATTTCCTCATCGCCTCGGAGGATTTGGCTGCTAGGGTTATTTCGCCTGCTATGTTCTTTTCGAGCTGCGTTTTGGTTGTTAGGTCCAATTTAGGCCTTAACTAATGGCAAGTTCTTTATAAATAAAAGTCGAAGGCGACTACGTCAATTGTCTAACTGGGCGGTATTTGTTTAAATAAGACCCATCAATTACACTTGAAGATGCAGAACGTGAAGATTGTCCCCGACACTAGCGTGATAGTCAACGGCAAGATAAAGGATTATGTGAAGCATGGCTGCACTGTCATAGTGCCGAACGCGGTGGTGGCCGAGCTTGAGTTCCAGGCGAATTACGGCAGGGAGACTGGTTTGGACGGGCTTAGGGAGTTGGAGTTGCTTCAGAAGCGTTCTGAAAAAGAGGAGCTATCAATCGCATTCCACGGGCCTCGGCCGACTGCAGACGAGATAAGGAACGCCAAGGCCGGCATGATAGACGAGCTGGTCCGCAAGGCCGCTCAGGAGAATGATGCGGTATTGGTAACGAGCGACGCGGTACAGTCCATGGTCGCGAAGGCTAAGGGGATAAAAGTCGAATACGTGGAGACGCCGAAGACTGCTACGCCGAAGATTTTCGAGCTCTTTGACAGGAGCACGATGTCGGTGCACTTGAAGGAGAAC
>JAPKXP010000181.1 GCA_026394745.1 Candidatus Altarchaeota archaeon | reverse complement strand
CCCTTCGACCTGTTTGCCCATGAATTCAATCCTCCCTAAAGTCGGCTTCTCGAATCCAGCGATAATGCTTATCGTCGTGGACTTTCCGCAGCCTGACGGCCCCACAATGGATAATATCTCGCCCTCCCGCACGCTGAAACTTAAGTCTTCGACGGCTTTCACGCTACCCCCTTCGGGACAAGCATACTCTTTCCCCAAGTTCTCGGCCTTAATCAGGAAGTCAGCATACCCCATTTTTTGAGTGTCATGTATTCAAGGCGCTGGAATATTATCTTTTCCACGACGTACCCTACGATGGCTATCACCATGATGCAGGCGAACGCCGAGGTGTAGTCCAGGTTCCACCTTGACTGTATTATCACGTAGCCTAGCCCGGTGCCGGTAGCCGCAATCATTTCGGCCGCGACGAGAGACCTCCATGCGTTCGCTACGGAAATGCGCAGCCCGTTGAGGATGTAGGGTACCGAGTGAGGTATGACGATTTGAGTGAACAGCCGTACTCCGCTAATCCTGAACATCCTCGCCATACGAAGGTAGTTTTCCGGAACGCTCTCCGATCCGGCGACGGTATTCACTATAGTAGGCCAGAGCGAGGCCATGAATATTATGAATATCGTGGAGAAGTCGCCTATCCCGAAGAGTAGTATGGCGACTGGAATCCATGCGACGGAAGGTATCGGCTGCAGGATGCTGACTCTCGGGTAAAGATGCTCCCGCAGGGCCTTGAAGTAGCCGAGTAGCAGTCCGATGGACACGCCTAACGCTGATGCGGTAGTCAAGCCGAGTATGAACCGCTTTAGGCTGTAGTAGAGGTGTACGTACAATGTTCTCTCGAAGAGGATTTTCCCGTTGAGCATGTCATAAAGGTAGGAGACTGTGTCGAAGGGACCTGGAAAGTCGACGCCCTTGAACGCCTTTATGAACCAGGCTACGGCAGCCCAGCCCACGAACAATAATGCCACAGGCAGTAATGGAACCGCCTTGTCAAGCTCGTATAGGATTATCTTGCCCCTGGAGAATACTTTAATGGACTTCATGTTCACGCCATGTCGTAGTAGGTCATGTCGAAGAGGCCTTCAGGCTTCTTGGAGATGGTACCTTCCTCAGTCATAAGGTCTGCGACCATCTCGAAGTCACTGTAGACTTCTTCGGTCGTGTTTGCAGTGTATCGGTCGAACTCCATCACCCTCTTCGTTACGTTAAGCGGCAGTGATGCCACGTTAGACATTATCTCGACGGACTCTTCTGGATTGTCCTTTATGAAAGACTCCGCATTCTTTAACGCCCTGATGAACTTTACGACAGACTCGTTTTTCTCGGAGAGCGCTTTTGAAGTCGCGACGACGACAAGCGGGTCGCTCATGCCCGGCACGGGTTCGACGGGAACCCACTTGCCGTAGCCCTTAAGCTCTATGAGCGAGCACGTCGGCTCCTTCGCGTAGACCGCGTCAACCTGCTTGGTCTTCAGCGCTTCAGGCATGTTGACGTAGTCTATGTCGAGGATTTCAGACGACTTTATGCCGTAATATCTTTCAATGAGTAGCCATCCGGTGTGGAGGGCACCGCCTTTCTTGAGGCCTATCCTCTTGCCGTCAAGGTCAGAGATGTTTTTCACGCCGGAGTCCATCGGGACTAGAACGCGCCTCCTGTACACGCCGGTGACTATGGTGGCTACGACTTTCACGGGCTTTTTGGCTGCGAGGATTATGGTGCTTGAGTCGCCCATGAGTCCTAGTTCTATGCTGCCTCCGAGCATCGCCTCGTTGATTTCTGCTGCGCTCGAGAACGTCTTTATGTCTAGCTCCACCCCAGTAGAATTGAAGAATCCTTTCTCCTTGGCGACGTAGAACATCGTGAAGCCCAGGCCGTTTTGCACTCCGACTACGAGCTTGGTGTCGGGTTTAGATTCGGGCTTCGGCCCGGAGTATACGCCGGCGTAGATAAGCGCTAACGCAAGGAGGAAAACGACTGCTATAATCGCATATATCTTATATTTCATGCTCATACGTTACGTTATTTTTCCCCAGTCAATAAATACGGCAGTAACTCTGGCGTTTGCAAAGACTCTTCACTAATCAGACGCCAAGCAACTTCTTAATGCGCGTCACAAGGTCTTCGTTGTCGAAAGGCTTTTGAATTACGTCGACGACCAGGCCGCCTGCAATCATGTCCTTCCTGCTTTCGTCTGTGAAGGGAACGGCCGTGACGTAAATGCACTTGGCCGGATCGAGATTGGCGGTGTAAATACCCATGTCGATATCGGTCAGCATCGCGCCCAGCAGCAGGATGCAATCGCTGTCCTCGACA
>JAPKXP010000192.1 GCA_026394745.1 Candidatus Altarchaeota archaeon | reverse complement strand
CACCGCAATGCTCGGCGCCTTCGCAGCGTTCACTGGGGAAGTGAGCATCGCAGGCATCGAGGAGGGCGTTAAGGAACAATTCTCAGGCAGCCTCGCCGAGAAGAACATAAAGCTCGTGAAGCAGGTTTACGAGCAGGCCATAAAATGAGAGTCGATTTGAGTAAAATCAAGAAGAAGGTCGGGAAGGTCGAGATAACGACAGGCGCGGTTCTTGCGAGCGACGGCTCCACGGAAAAAAACAAGACTGGCGGCTGGAGGGCGATGCGCCCTGTAACCGACCATGCGAAGTGTACGGGCTGCGGCATATGCTGGGTTTACCGCCCTGACGCTTCCAGGTTCAAGGACAAGGACGGCAAGTACGACGTCGTTTTAGACTACTGCAAGGGCTGCGGCATATGCGCCGACGTGTGCCCTGTCAAGTGCATTACGATGGTAGCAGAAGAGAAATGAAACATGTCATGGAGGCGTCGCACGCCATTGCGGAGGCTGTGAAGCAGATTAAGCCGGCGGTGATTGCGGCTTACCCGATTACGCCGCAGACTCACATAGTCGAGAGGCTGTCCGAGTTCGTGGCCAACGGGGAGATAAAGTCGGAATACATCAGGGCTGAGTCCGAGTTCGGTGCGATAAGCGCGTGCCTTGGCGCCTCGGCGACTGGAGTACGCTCTTACACGTCGACTTCGTCTCAGGGCCTTGCCTTGATGAACGAGATACTCTACATTATCGCAGGGATGAGGCTTCCTGTCTTGATGACTAACGTCAACAGGGCCTTGTCAGCGCCAATCAACATCTGGAACGACCAGCAGGACAGCATGTCCGTCAGGGACGCCGGATGGATTCAGCTTTACGGCGAGACGGGGCAGGAGAGCTATGACCTTACCTTAATGCAGGGCAAGATTTCAGAGCACAAGGACGTTCTGCTCCCGTCGATGGTGTGCTTGGACGGGTTCACGTTAAGCCACGTGTACGAGCCGGTCGACATCGTCGAGCAGAGCAGGGTGGACGCGTTCCTGCCTGAATACAAGCCGACTCACGCGATACTCGACCCGGAGCAGCCGCTGACGCAGGGGCCAATAGGATTCCCATCGCACTACATGGAATTCCGCTACGACCTGCACGACGCCATGAACAAGTCGCTGAAGGTCATCGAAGACGTATACAACGATTTCAACAAGAACTTCCCGGCAGCGATAAAGAATTCGCGCCCTGATAAGTACTACCACGTCGAAGAGTATAGGATGCAGGATGCCGAGATAGTTTTGGTTGCCATGGGCTCCGTGTGCGGGACGATAAAGGACGTCATCGACTCCGTAAGGGAGAATGGAGTGAAGGTCGGACTACTCAAGATAATCACTTATCGGCCTTTCCCGAAGAAGGTCATAGCAGAAAAGCTGAAGAATGCGAAGAAGGTCGCAGTCATAGAGAAGGCAATCTCGATGGGTTCCGGAGGAGCATTATACCAGGAAATCGCCTCCACGCTCTACGAGATGAAGCAGACTAACGCCGAACTGAGAAACTTCATAGTCGGCCTCGGAGGCAGAGACGTCCTCTTAGACCACGTAAAGAAAATCATAGAGATGACTCAGAAAAGCGAGGGCAAAAAGGAGGAGTGGATGTTCTAAATGGCTACACTAGGACTAGACGACACAGAGTATTTCGCAAGAGGGCACCGCGCCTGCGCCGGATGCGGTGAAGCCTTAGCCTTAAGGCTTGCCATGAAAGCCGTCGGAAAGAACGCGATAATAGTCCAGTGCACGGGCTGCATGGAAGTAGTCAGCACGCCATATCCTGAAACCGCATGGAGGCTCCCTTGGGTGCACGGCGCGTTCGAGTTTCCTGAACGTTCGAGCGCGGCCACGACATAACCTACATCTGCACAGACAACGAAGCCTACATGAACACGGGGATACAGAGGAGCGGAGCGACACCCTACGGCGCTTCAACAACCACGTCTCCAGCAGGAAAGGTAACAGTCGGGAAAGAAGAAAAGAAAAAGGATTTGATGCACATTCTCGCAGCCCACTGCTCCCCGTACCTTGCCACAGCATCAATCGGATACCACGCCGACTTCATAAGGAAGGTCAAGAAGGCAGTTGAGACTAAAGGCCCCACATTCCTGAACGTGTTCAGCCCCTGCGTCCCAGGATGGCGCATAGAACCGTCAGTCACAGTCAAGATAGCCAAACTGGCTGTTGAAACGGGAATCTTCCCGCTCTACGAGATAATAGACGGGAAACACGTCCTGAACATGCCCAAGGACTCGAGCAGCCTGAAGCCGGTCGAGGAGTACCTGAACATGCAGGGCAGGTACAGGCACCTCCTGAAGCCAGAGAGGAACGAGGCGGCACTCAAGAAGATTCAAGACGACGTAAAGGCCACCATAGACCGCCTTAAGGACTACGGCGACAAGGGCTTCTGAGTTGTTTTATAAACCGTAAATTGCTATTATATATGAAATTTAAGGCCCTTTAGGGCTTATTGTCTACTTTAGGATGGAATCCATAGTCCGCGAGGCGATGCACAAGGCCAGCGTAGAGCAAAAAGGGAAGCCCCCGCAGCCGCCGCCGAAGACCCTGTCTGACACAGACGAGGAGCTCCGGAGGATTGTGGAGAGCATAAAGACCTCCATAAAGGTTGTTGGTTGTGGCGGAGCAGGCAGCAACACGATAGACAGGCTCTTGGAGATGGGCGTTGAAGGCGGGGAAGTAATCGCCTTGAACACCGACGCACTGCACTTGCTTTACTCTAAGGCGCAGACTAAGATTCTCGTGGGAACAAGCATTACTGGGGGCGTAGGCGCAGGAAACGACCCTGAAGTCGGCGAACAGTGCGCTGAAGCCGACATAGAAAAGATTTCTAAGGCTCTTGACGGGGCTGACCTCGTTTTCATAACGTGCGGCCTAGGAGGCGGCACAGGAACCGGCGCGGCGCCGGTGGTTGCTGAAGTCGCTAAAGACCAGGAGGCCTTGACGATAGGCATAGTGACTCTACCCTTCAGCGTGGAGGGCAAGGTTAGGGCTGCGAACGCGCTCCGCGGCTTAAAGAAGCTGAGGAAGTACGCCGACACGGTCATAGTCATACCCAACGACAGGCTGCTTGACATCGCTCCGAACCTGCCGTTGAACGCGGCATTCAAGGTCGCAGACGAGTTGTTGTCGAACAGCGTGAAGGGCATTACGGAACTCGTCACCAAGCCAGGGCTCGTCAACCTAGACTTTGCGGACGTGCGGGCCATAATGAAGGACGGCGGCACAGCCATGATAGGACTCGGCTCATCGAGCAAGGACACTTCAATGGAGTCTAGAGCAAGAGAGTCAGTGGAGAAGGCGCTTACTTCGCCATTGCTCGACACTAACGTGGAGAACGCGAATGGCGCGTTAATCAACATCATAGGCAGCAGGGACATGACACTCGAGGAGGCTGAGGAAATCGTGAGGATAGTCTCCGAAAGGATTAGCCCTGAAGCCGAGATAATATGGGGTGCCCAGATCGATGAAAGCCTTGACAGGAACATAATCAAGACTCTGATTATAATCGCTGGAGTAAGCATACCCGGTTACGAGGAAGAGTTGGAGGAGAAGATAGAGAAGGCTTCCGGGGATGCGATGGATATCGGCCTGAAGTCACTATAGATGGTTGTGTGGTGAATGATGAATTTAAACGTCTTTAAGGCATTTACGGAAACACGCAGGATACTGCGCTTGACTAGGAAGCCGAAGTGGAGCGAGTTCTCGGAGACCATTAAAATAACGAGCGTTGGCATCGTTTTGATTGGTCTGGTGGGTTTCATCATCTTTTTAATCTCAAGGATATTATCTTAAGACAAAATGGCAATCTACGCTGTCAAAGCAACTGCAGGTCAGGAGAGGGTGGTAGCGGAGCTTATATACCGCGAGTCACTGCGCCGGAAGAAGGAGATTGAGGCTGAGGGTGGTGAAATGTACGGGGTATTGTACACCACAGGCCTGAAAGGCTACGTGCTAGTCGAGGCGAACAGCCCGGGCGTCGTCGAAGACATCGCAAGGGAAGTTCCGAAGACGCGGGGCTTGATTCTGAAGGAGAAAGGCAACCTGGATTCTGCAGGCGTGATAGACATAAAGGACTTGGAGAAGACTTTGAAGCCTACGCCAATCGTTGCCGAGATTAACAGAGGCGACCTCGTGGAGCTTATCGCAGGGCCGTTCAAGTCCGAGAAGGCTCGGGTAGCGAAGATTGACAAGGACAAGAACGAGATTACCGTCGAGCTCATAGAGGCTGCCGTCCCAATTCCCGTCATAGTGAGGGGGGACGACATCAAGATACTGAGGAGAGAGGAGTCGGAGGGTGAAAATGAAAAAGACTGAGTCGGTTAAATTGCTTGTTGACGGTGGATCTGCTACAGCCGGGCCGCCGCTTGGACCAGCCCTCGGACCCTTGGGCGTCAACACCGGAAAGGTCGTTGAGGAAATCAATAAGAAGACCGCCTCGTTCAATGGCATGAAGGTGCCTGTCGAGGTAGTGGTCGACACGAGCACGAGAAGCTTCGAGATTAAGGTCGGCACCCCCCCAACTTCAGCGCTGCTTTTGAAGGAGCTTGGAGTCGAAAGGGGCGCTAAAGACAAGACGCCGGTAGGCGACATGTCCATCGAGCAGGTGATAAAGGTCGTGAACATGAAGCGCGACGCGATGCTCGCGAACAGCCTTAAGGCCGCCGTCACAGAGACGATAGGCGTCTGCCAGAGCCTTGGCATAACCGTCGAGGGTAAGACACCTAGGGAGATGATTGCCGAGATTAAGGCAGGCAAGCACGACTCCAGGATTAAGGAGTAGATTTATAAAGCCGGACATCGTATAGTTTAAAACGAATTTCCCGTCAAACTACCCGCCTTCGTGGGTAGGAGGGACACAATGGAGAAGGAAGCTGTAATAAAAAAGGTTAAGGAGTTGCTTGACGCTAAAGGAAAGAAGAGTTTCAAGCAGACTGTTGATTTGACGATAAACTTCACTGGCATAGACGTGGAGGACTCAAAGTACAAGTTGAACCTCAACGTTGTCTTGCCGAAGGGCAGGGGCAAGAAAGTCGAGATAGGATTCTTCGCTGACGGGGACATGAACGTTAGGGCTAAGGAAGTCTCCAAGCACGTTTACGGCAAGGGCGAGCTTGAGGAACTAGCCAAGAACAGGAGGAAGATGCGCAGGATAGCTAAAGACTGCTACGCCTTCATCGCTCAAGCTGACCTCATGACTGCAATAGGTAAGGGGTGGGGTATCGTCCTCGCTCCGAGGGGGAAGATGCCGCAGCCTGTGCCTCCGGCAGCAGACCTTAAGCCCATAGTCGAGAGGGTTCGTAACAGCGTGAGAGTGAAGACTAAGAAGGCTCCGTTAATACACATTCCAG
>JAPKXP010000011.1 GCA_026394745.1 Candidatus Altarchaeota archaeon | reverse complement strand
AGGAAGCCTATTACCCCACCAGACCGGAGGTATTTCCTGTACTGGTTATAGAGGAATATCGTGATTGAGAACACGAGCAAGGCCATGAAGAAACTCAACGCCTCGTCATTAGGCTGCTTGATGAACTGATATAAAAGGTATATGGAATAGGCTACTGAGGAGACCATCATGATATCCATGTAAGACCTCCTCACGAACTTTATCAAAAACGCTATGCCGGTGAGCTTCAGTATCAACTGGGGAATCTGCTTGGACATAGGCACCTTAACCTTCGTCTCAACGTCCTTCTCCCTGAAACTAATCTCCTTTCGCATCTCCTTCATCCTGCCCTTGCCGTCCTTTGAAAGAGCATACTCCTGAACGCCGAACTCGCCCTCCGTAATGGCAATCCAGCCGTCCTGAAGAAGCTCGTTGGCCCAAGTCCTAACCTGCTCGACAGGCACGGAAAGCTTCCTTGCGGCTATGACGTCGGTCAGAAGATCATACTCTACGACAAGACCAAGCAGATGACGGTTTGAAATCTGGATGCTTTCATCTATAACGCCCCCGCCACCAGTTTGAGCAACGGAAGCATCCTTAACATCAGGTTTCACTGAGCCGTTACCACCCTCAGATTGATTCTCACCCATATTAACCAAGAAAAATATTAACGTCTTAAGGTAAAAGCTTTCCTGAATTGATTTTCTCGGGAAGATACTCTTCGGCGACGAACTCAAGGCTCTTTGAGGCGAGCGCCTGCTGCTCAATCCTAATGCCCTTCTCAGCCATCAGGTTGAGCTGGTGCCTCCACTCCTTAGTCTGGAACCACGGGTACTGGAGTAGCTCGCTAATCCTCTTCTTGTCCACGTCCTTGAGCTTCTCAGTCACCTTCTCAAGGCCGTAGGTTTCGATGTCGGTCATGGTCATGCCCACGTAACTGCTCTTTGGAGTTCCAAGACGCTCGGACTCGTGAGCCAAAGCCATCGAGCCCGCCTTAATAACAGAGTATATGTAGTAACCCCAAGGGTCGCCGTCCGTGAACACGATGACGGGAAGCTTAAGCTCCCGGTTTATCCTGCTGACAAGCCTCCTGATTCCCCGGGCAGCCTGCCCCTTCGTCGCGATCATGATGCAGTTGTTCTTGGTGTGGTATTTCTCTTCGACCAGACGGTCGAACATAGCAGCGGTCTCAATCACGAGGACGTAGTCGGCTTTGACCTCGTGGAACTTGTACTGCTCAACAATCGAGGGTATGGCAAGGCCGCTCCTCCCGAGCTTGTTGCAGTCTATGAAGTCCCCTGAGTCCTCTATGACTATGTTGCCTATGATTGTGCCCTTGTCGTCGGCCTTCAGGTGCAATTCCTCCCTCAGAATCTCAAGGGAAGTCTCCAAGTCGACTATAAGCGGGTCGGACTCGCCCTGGTCCTCGAAAGTGTTCTCCTTGCTCCCAGCTATCGTGTGCTTCAGCTGGTAGTACATCTCTCTGATGCTCGCAGTCTTGCCTCTCGAAACAAGCTCCTGGCACTTTGAAGCGATGAGCATAGTCTGCATGAACTTCCTTGCGTGGGCTATGTTCATGAAGTTTCTCGCAGCAGTCTTGTTGCCGAGCCGCAGAAGATTATTCTGCTTGTCGAACTTTACGTTG
>JAPKXP010000193.1 GCA_026394745.1 Candidatus Altarchaeota archaeon | reverse complement strand
CTTGCTCATGAACTTTTTTGAGGAGTCTTGGGTTATAGTCCCGGTGTCTGGACACTATGCCTTCTATACCCCTTAGCTCGAACTTCTTTTTCATCATTGCGCGTAATCGATTATCCTCCTCTGTGTCATTCCGTTGATTTTCAGGAACGGCTCAGCCCTCTTCAAGACGACTCCGATGGAGCGTAGCTCGCTTCTTTTCGTGAGCTTTACGCCGTTCTTCCTTAGTTCAGTCATCCTGTAGGCGCTTTGAGGGCCGATTCCAGGCACTCTGATCAGTTCCTCGTAGGATGCGTTGTTGACGTCGACTGGTTGGTCGAAGAATCTTTCCGCTAGATGCATCTTCGGGTCGCCTTTAGGGAGGTTTCCGTCTTCGAGTATGTCTCTGAATTCGTCCAGCCTTATGTCGTATTTGCGCATCATGAAGTCGACTTGATAGAGCTGGTGTTCTCGCTCGTACGGCGTCTTCTCTGCTTTTTCCATGGGCGTGTCGGGGATTGGCGTGAACGCGCTGTAGTACACCCTCCTCAATTTCATCGTATCGTACTCCCATTCCGCTGCTTTCAGTATCTCGATGTCGGATTCTCCGCTGCCTCCGACGACCATCTGCGTGGTCTGTCCTGAAGGTATTTTTTCCTCTCGAATCCATTTCTGCCTTAGGATTATGTCGTTGTCGTAGCTTTTAATGCCGGTTACTTCCGCAAGCCTTGATTTGCTTGGCGCTTCGATGTTTATGGAAAGGCGGTCTGAGACTACGGCGGCTTGTTTGACGAGGTCTTTGCCGGTCCCGGGGAGTATTTTGAAGTGGACGTAGCCTTGGAAGTTGAATTTGTTCCGTATCAGGTTTACTGCGTCGAGCATTCGCATGGTGGATTCGTCGGGGTCTTGGTGTACTGCGGAAGACAGGAAGAGGCCTTCGACGTAGTTTCCGAGGTAGAGGTGCATGAACACTTTCGCAAGCTCTTCAGGCTCGTAGGCGTACGTTTTTTTCTGGCAGTAGGCTGAGTTCTGGCAGTACTTGCAGTCGTAGCTGCAGTCGTTGTTCATCAGGGTCTTGAAGAGCGATACGCACCTGCCGTTTTCGGTGAAGGAGTGGCATATGCCGCTTGCTGCGACGTTGCCTATCCTGTCGCCGCCTTGGACTTTTCTTGGCGAGGCTGAGCTTGCGCACGTGTCCCATTTTCCGGCTGCTCCGAGCGCTTGCACTTTCTCGAGCAGTGTCATCGGTTACTTCATGCTTTTTAGGGTGTATTAAAAATTGGGGGAGTGCGCTGGAAAAGTTAGAATCCGTGTCTTGATAGAGCCCTCTCCGACTCCATAACCTTCAGGAAAACGAGCCTCGCGTGGCTGGCGTTATGGCGTGAATCATCCTCCATCTTTTTCGGATTCGTTTTCCTCCCGTTCAGCGCGTCCACCACAGCCTCCCGGAAGCTGGAGTCGTAGGCTGATTCATTGGCGAACGCGCCTTCCTTGGATACTGCCTTGTCGAGCGCCTCGTAAATCCCGTTCAGCCGTTGCACCGTATTTTCGCCGTCCTCAAGGTCGATGTCAACCCACTCAAGAAGCTTTCGCGCGAGGAATGCCGTGCAGACGAAGTTCCTGCACACCTTCAGCTTCAGCCCCCTCCGGTAGGCCTCGCATTCCCCGTCTTTCCTAAGGAAGACGCAGGCCTGCGACTCCTCATCAGTCCAGATTGGCAAGCCAGTTTCAATGGTATTAGGCTTCGACGCAAGCCAGCGCCTGTCAACGAGTTCGACCCTCGTGTTCAGCATGCATGCCGTGTCGACGCCGTCCATCGAGTAGATGAAATCCGGATTGTCTTTCACGTAGTCTCTCATCGCAGGGTGCAGTGCGGTGACCGGCACCATGCTGTAGTACCTGTGGAATTCCGAACCGAGAAGCTTCCGCAGGCGTATCGACTCCTCCCTCGCGACCGGCGCCGTACAGTAGGGGCTGGGGAAGAAGCAGCACAATGGCGCGCAGTCTATCCTGCAGTGTTCGGATAATTTGAGGGCTAGGTCCCACAGGCTCTCGCGTTCGGTGCTCACAAGCTCCAGAAAGTCCGTGTCCAGGAGGCCGGAATCCTCCTTCTCCACAATACTTTCAAAGACGTTCTCAAGCCAGTAGAATCTGTTGACCTTCGATTCAGCCCACCTTTTAAGACCGTCTTGGCGAAACATCTTTGGATTTTGCGACTGCATTCAGCCGACAGTAACTTTGTCTGCCTCCAGCCTGACCTTGTCTCCCGTCTTAATCTTGTCAACGTCGATTTTGTCCACTGCCGGTATGTCTGATATTATGCATCCTACCGCCACGATGGTCTCGCAGTCCTTGTTCACCATCGCTTTCGGCGCCATGCCGTTCTTCGCGAGCTGGTAGATTGTGTACGGGCCTACCGTGCTGCCCTTGCCGTACGGGAATACCAGTACTTTTCCTGATATGCTTTGCCCGTTGATGTCGCTGTCCTTGTCGGACACGACGCCCGTCGCCGGGTCGACTCCACCGTAAAAGCTGATTGGTGTCTTAGAAACCAAAGCCTCTCCTTCAACCGTACCCTTGTTTATTATGCGTCCCTTAAGTTCCATTTCACTCAACCTTCCTTTTTTTGACTATTACAGCAACCATCTCTTTTCTTGTTTTGTCGAATCTTGTCGTGAACTCGTCCACGTAGCTTTTTACCAGCATCAGGCCTAGGCCTGCGCCGCCGAGCTCGCCAGCTTCGGACTTGGCTTCGACTCTGTCTTCAAGGTGCTTCCCATATTTTTTCTTACTCCTCGCCATCCTGTTGACTTCCCTGGTGCGCTCTTCCGCGAGTTCCTCAAGCTTAACCTCCCGGCTTTGGTTCCAGCGGAGCTCTACAGTAGTCCTCGTTGAATCCACCTGTGCCTTCACCGAAACATTCGGCGTCTCGCAGTAGTTGACGGCGTTGGTGGCAAGCTCCTCCAGCGCGAGGTGCACTGCAAAAGTTTCGGCGCTCCCGAAGTTTTTGGACTCCATAGCCTTGACAATCTTCTCGATGACTTTAACACCTTCCGCCATGGAGGACCTGCGGTCGTCCAGGTTGACTGGTATGGTCTCGTTCACGCTAGCCAGCTTTTCCGGGTCAGGCATGCCGCCGGCGTGCTTTTGTTTTACTGCCATTTTCCTGTTACCGCTGCCTTAAGGCAGTCTTGGAAGGAGCCCATCTTGACTTGCATCTTGTTTTTGCCTCGGCAGTAGAAGCAGGCTTTCGCGCTTGTTGTGGCGACGTTCTTGAACCTGCCTTTCAACGGCGCTACTACCATGCAGGTGTCGCACGCGAACTTTCCTCCCGCGTCCTCTATTACCTTCGTGTATCCGCGGGAGTCGGAGAGCTGTTTCGTAGGCCTTGCGGTCGCAACCCAAAGTTCGACGTTGTCCTTCACTTTCTGGCCCTTCAGGAACCCGGAAATCTCCGCAATCTCGGCTATCGAGCAGTGCGGGCATCCGAGCGAGACGAATTCTATGTCTCCTGTCTCGTCGTTCAAAGCCTTGTAGGAGTCTTCAAGCTCCTTCTTCGTTACGACAATCTTCTCCTTCGGAGCCTTCATCCTCGCGGCCTCCGGAGTGATGCCTTTCATGTGAAACAGCGGCTTGCTGCCGTACGTCACAACCGACGCGCTGAAGCTCTTCAGCTGGTCTAGTGTGGCTTCCTTCACGCCTTTAATGTAAGGAATCCTGCCATTAGAGTTGTTGCCTATGAAGTATCCGAGCGCGCCGAAGTCAGGGAGCGTCTTCACCTTAGCCTTCACGTCGAACAGAATCTCCGGCTTCCGGTTCTCGTCCAGATGAAGGTCGTAGGC
>JAPKXP010000094.1 GCA_026394745.1 Candidatus Altarchaeota archaeon | reverse complement strand
AGCGCAATCGTGGCTACGTCTATCTCAGGTAGGACTATCTTGTAGCAGAGCATGAAGTTCTTTTTTATGATTTCTATCCTGGTCTTGACGTCTTCCGTGGTTATCTCGTAGGCTTCGACAAGCTCTGCTTTTTCTTCAGCCTTCTCTTCCGTCTTCTCGTCTTTTTCGACCATTGATAGCACCTATTTTTTATTTGATTTCTTGCTTATTATCTCAGGCTCGCCTATCGTAGGGTATTTTAGCTCGAGGAGGCCGTGCTCTTCGAGTATCATGGCCCATTCCTCAATCTGTATCTTGCTTACCTTGAGCGCGTTGACGAGGGCGTCGTTTATCTTGACGTGCCCGTATTTTTCGACTATCTGGTATAATTTATCAATATTCGTCTCTATTTTAATGCCCTCGCTGACCGTCTTCTTTATTTCCTCTTCGGTTGGCATGGCTATCGTTATCTTTCCGGTCGCTTCGTTGATGGCTTTCTTTATCTCATCCCGCCTGATGTCCTTCATGTCAAGCTGTTTTTTGGGTATGATGCCGAAGACGTCCTGGAGTTTGGTTTCGGGCTTATCCTGCTGGTCTTTGATTTGCTGGAGCCGCTCCTGCTTGAGTTTTTCAGCCCGGAGGTCTGCGGCAGTGACCGCCCTCTGGGGCACTATGGTCTTGCGAAGCTCCTCGAACCTCTTGGATTTCAGGGGGTCGAGTGAAGGTAGATTCCTTGCGAAACCGATTAGGCTGAATCCTTCAGTCAAGCCGAGCTTTTCTATGTCCCTCTTTCCCTTCAGCTCATCCATACGCTCCTTCTTTCGGAGTTTGTCGCCGCCTCCAAATCCAAAGAGTCCTTTCGGAGCCGGCTTCTGCTCCTTCTTGAGCGTCTTCGGAAATTTTTTCCTTATTTTTATGTTAAGCGAGCTGAGTCGCAGCGGGCTTGCGAGCGACGCGTCCTTGTTCTCGTCTATCGCCTTGTTGAAGTCCTCCTCAGAAAGCTCGTAAATCTCAAGGTTTCCTTTGGTGCCGGAGAACTTCTCGTTAACCAGATTCATCGCATCATCGCCGTACGCGAGGGATACCGTGTCCATGTGCTCGAAGACGACCGCTATTATGTCGCCGCGCTTAACCATCAGGCCTACGGTGTATATGCCGTCCTCGGTCTCGCTCCACAGCTTCATGACCCCTATGAAGTCTGTCATCAGGTTGCTGCAGACCTCGTAGAAGGATTCCTCGTCTTCAGGAATGATTTTCTCTCCCTTCTCCACCATCTTTTTGTTTTTCAGCATTACTTTAGCTGGTCCGAAAAGGCCTGATTTCACGGTCACCCAGCCGCCTTTGGCTAGGTAGGAGACGTATTTTTTCGTCAGGTCCGGGTGTATTTTAAGGGAGTTTGATATATCCTTCTCGGTGGGGCTGCCCTTGTTTTTTATGAAAGTTAGTACCGCCTTGAGGGTTTCAGCATCCTTTGACTTGTTGGACTCGACTGGGGCTTCTGGAGGTGCCATAATTGGTAATAGATTTGAACGTAGGTATTAAAACGGTTGTTCAAGAACAGGTAACGTTCACGTTGTCGAGGTACCAGCCGTACCTGGTTATGTCTCCGTCGGACTCGAGGCGGAATCTTATCCAGACGTTCACACCCGTGTAGCTGTTGAGGCTGAGGCTCCTCTCGGTCCAGCTGTTCCTGTTGCCGGTGTACGTTTGTATGGTGTCCCAGTTCAGGTTGTCGGTTGACACTTCGACGTAGCAGTAGTCGTAGTTGTTCTCCACCTGCCTCTTCTCCCAGAACCTTAGGCGCGGGTTCGTGGCTGTTACGAGGCTTATGCTCCTCGTCTTCAGCCACTCGCTCGCGTTATCCTGGTAGTCGCCCACAAGGTCGGTTGCCCACACGTTGCTCCCGGAGTAAGCGGAGCCCCATGAGGGCGAACCCAGCTGCCACTCGTCCTGGGCGCCCCCGTGAGTCCAGCTGCCGACTCCGAACTCCATGTTGTCGAAGAAGCCGCAGGACGGCTGCGTGGTCGTGGTGGAAGTTGAGGTGGTGCTGGTGGACGATGTCGTGCTGCTTGAGGTCGTGGTTGGCGCGGGGTTTGTCGTGGTGGTAGTGCTGGTGGTTGTTGTGGTGCAAAGCGGGTCTCCGGCAGTAACCTGCGTCTGTAGTTCGTATGTGCCATTGTAACCGCACGCCGTAGAGTCCACGTCCAGGCCTAGTACATAAATTTGGCCTGCGGTGACGCAGTAGTCGAACGTGGAGGACGGCTCGATGTTGTACTTGACTGTTCTGTTGGAGCATGTGTTCCCGTCTATCGAATAGTTGTAGAAGATGATATCGGTCTTCTGGTCTGATGGTGCTCCGCTCGTCCCACTGAAGGATACGCGAAGCTTTCCGCTCTGCGCCGGGGTAATCCTATAGAAGTGCCATTCGGTGGCGTTGAATCCGTAGTAGCTGCAAGTCTGCGAGGAGTTTGCTTCAGGAGGCATCGGAACGTCGCAGGTCGAGCAGTGGTCCGTGTCCATCGGGTCGCAGGAGTGCACCTGGCCGCAGTCATTGAAGAATGCATCGCAGTTGTCATCCTCCCAATCCCATAAGGTGTCGTTGTCCTCGTCGAAGCAGTTCACGCACGCTTCGTCGCCTGTCGGGCATTCCGTCACGTTGACGCAGTCGGTGTCAAGGTTGAACATCCTCGCGTGCACGTTGTCCAAGCGGAAATTGTAGCTGCCTGCGCCGCACATGCCGCTTACCTTGCAGCCTTGCACGTTCTGCCAGTACAGGTAGTCCACCCACGTGGCGTTCATCTTCACCTGCACGCTGAAGCTGTTGAGCTCGTAGGGGTCCACCAGAGTCTCTATCCCAATCCAGCTGTTGTTGAAGTAGTAGATTGACTGGTTCAGGTACTTGCTCCCTAGCTCGTAGTTGCCGTCAAGCCTGTCAAAGAAGCTGGGGCCATTGGTTCCCCCGTAGGCGGTGACGTTGCTTATGTAGTAGCAGGTCGTGTTTGTGCTGTTGCTGTCGTAGCCTACACGAACCTGGTGTAATGGGCATTCGTTGTTCTTTATCATAACGCAGGAAGCGTGAGTGAGGTTCATCTGGTTGCATCCTTCAGTCCGGTCCCAGCCTGGAATCTGGTTTCCGATGTCGTCCATGTCGCCTGTGCCCGCTATCCATGGTATCGTCATGTCGCAGTTTCTTACGAAAGGAATCTCCCTGTTGACGTCGTAGTTTATGGCTCCCGCAAAGTGGTTTGCGCAGCTTATGTTGAAGCAGC
>JAPKXP010000076.1 GCA_026394745.1 Candidatus Altarchaeota archaeon | reverse complement strand
TTACTATAATCGCCTTCCTCTCGGAGTAGTTCCTTAGAGTCTGGTTTGCCCAGCTTACGACGCTTGCGTTCGGGCAGAATCCGAGGCTCATGAGCATGTAGTCGCTCCCGCCCGCTGAGAAGAAGTGGTAGCTGTTGTTGTAGCCCATGTAGTTTCCGCCGTACCAGCCGTAGCCTGAATACCTTGAGGCGTTGAAGAATAGGTTGTAGTTGACGCCGCCGTCGTTGTAATCGTGGTTTCCGGGCAGTACTGCGTAAGGCACGACTCCGTCAAGGACGCTCAGACTGTTGTTCGCGTTCTGGTATTGCCAGGTGGCTTGAGTGTTGGCTATGTCGCCTTCGCCGGCGACGAAAACGATGTTTCTCGCGTTAACCTGGCTTGCAATCCACCGGGTCTGGTTCGTGAAGATATTGGGATAGTCCTGGGAATACATCTGGGTGTCGGGAAGAATGATTAGGGTAAAGTTCTCCGGGTTGTATGTGAACGACACCTCGGAGTCGTTGAAGACTATGCGGGAGTCCACTCCCACGATGAATAAAGTATTGTTTACGGAAACCCGTACTCCGGTAAGCGTGAGGGTGTTGCCTGAAGTCAGGTTCACGCCGCCGTAGTCTGAAGCCTGGAATTCGGCGTTGCTGCAGTTGGTGTCCAGGATTATGCTCCAGAATCCTGAGCCTGAAGGCTCGCTGCCAGTACACATACCATTAAGGTAGGCTGAAGAAACGAAAACTAGGACAGTCAAAAAGACGGCTGCTGCCGCAACCTTAACGTATTTCATATCAGTTATTGAACGCATCAAGTAAAAATAAACGCCAGTTCGCCGTCCTCTTCGACGAGGAATCCGTCAACTCTGAGTAGCGTGTTGTTAACGAACACTGTCGAGCCGGTGAGCTTTAAGGTTCTGTCGGAGGTTATGTTCAAGCCGCCGGAGTCGGACGCCAGGAAGTGGCTGTTGCTGCAGTTGGTGTCCAATATTATGCTCCAGAAGCCTGATGCCGGCGGGCTGTCGCCGGTGCAGGACGCGCTGCCTTTTACTGCAGGCCCGACGTAGGTTAATTGAGATGCTTGCGCGCCTGCGCTGCTTTTCGCGTTGAATAGGGTCCTCTTTAAGCCGCCTGAAGTGATGGTGACTTCGCGGTAGTAAGTCTTGCCGTCGCTGGTTGAAGTGTCTGATGCGTCGGTCTCGCTCATTCCGTAGGTGGAGCCGTCGACTGTAAGATTCACGTAGGATGCGGAGTTGTTGCACTGGTCAGTGTAGACGATGGTGTAGTTGAATAGCGCGCCGATGTCGCCAATCCACGAGACGACGTTAGCGGAACTCAGTACGGGGGTGGCGGAACACGTCGTGTTAGGCTGGTTGGTTGTGGCAGAGTAGTTCAGGAGCAGTCCATCGGAAGCCGTCACGTTGAAGCTGTGCGAGCCGATATTGTTCAGCGCCTTCTGGTAGTAATACATTTTGCCGTCCAACACGTTCCTGTCCGACGAGTTGAATTCCAGCATAGGATACAGCACGCCGTCGATTGTCATGTTCACGAACTCGGCAGTATTGTTCTCCAAGTCCGTGTAGGTGGCGTTGAAGTAGAACGTAGTTCCATTCGGAGCTGAGGACGGAGTAACGGCCAGATGGCTGAGCTGGGGTGCCGTGTTGTTGAGGTACATTATTGCTGCGTATACGTCAATCCTCGGCTTCGTCACGTCGCGGGTGATGTTTTTGCCGGAGTTGACGAGCGCCTCCTGGACGGTGTACGGCGAGAGCCGGGTTCCGGTGCGGTCCTTCCAGAACTGGAAGATTACTGCGGCGGCGCCGGCTACGTGGGGCGCTGCCATCGAGGTTCCGCCCAATACTTCGTAGGAGTTCGAGTTCGGGGCGTAGGTCGAGTTTATGCTGTATCCCGGAGCCCATAGTTTGAGTAGTGAGTTGCGGTTGGAGATGCAGATTACTTTGTCTGCGAACGTTGTGTTGTCATCGCATGTGTCGCCGCCCGGACAGGAGCCGCCGCCCCAGCATAGGTATCCGAAGTTGGCGTCGTAGACTGCGCCGACTGACGTGGAGTTTCTTATGCAGGCTGGTGAGGATATCCCTGTGGTGCTGCCGTCGTTGCCTGACGCCACGGAAACGAACATGCCCGCGCCCACGGCCGCGTTTATCGCGCTCGCCATCGTGGAGTACGAGCTGTCGCAGTAGCTGGAGTATAATATTGAAGAGCCGTTAAGGTAAATCATCGCGAGGCTCAGGGTGATTACCGAGATGTTGTATTGGACCCTGTTTGTGGTGCACCATTGTATGCCGGAGACTATTGTTGATTCCGTTCCAGGCAGGACCTTGACTGCGGCAATCCTGGCGTCAGGGGCTACTCCTTTTAGGCCTCCGTTGGCTGCCGCGATGCCTGCGCAGTGGGTGCCGTGCCCCTGGCCGGATTCGGCCTGGTCCCAGGGGTCGGAGTCGCTGTGCGAGTAGTCGTATCCGCCGACGATTTTACTGTTCGGGAAGCCTGGCCCGCCGAGGTCGGTGTGGTTGTAGTTTACTCCGGTGTCGAGAACGCATATTGTCTCGCCTTTGCCTGTGAAGTTTCTGCCAAGGTAGTAGGTGTTCCAGGCTAGGGTCGCGTTCACGAGGGGTACGCTCTGGGTCAGTATCGGCTGCGCTGGGTGGTCGTACTCGACCAGGAGTACGTCCGGATTCTGAACGAGCTGCTCTAGAGCCTTGAGGGACACGTTCGCGGCCATGGCGTTCACAATCTCGAAACGGTACTTCAGCTGGAAGTCGCTCCCGCCGACTCCAGCAGACGAAAGGTCGTTTAAAACCCGGTCTTGGATTGCGGAATAGGATTCGTTGAGGACAGACTGCCGTTCAAAAGCGTCGAGTCCTTGAACGCTGACTTCCGGGTCGTCGCGGAGTAGAATGATTACTGGGACGTAATCGCCTTCAGCAACCAGCGCCTGCACTTCGCTGGTCATCTTGCCTGCTGAAGGAAGCGACAGGAGCGGGGAGGAGTTCTGAGCCGAAACATAGGATATGAGGCACGCAATTATTGAAAACGCAGCTAGTATTTCCTTCACGCGGGACATGTTTATTGATAAGCCCTGCAAGGTAAAAAAAACGATTGCTATGGGCTTGCCTTCACGCTCATGCAGGTGTTGTTCACGCAGCCTACGTCACGGTCTCCAGCGAAGCCGTTGCAGAAGTCGGGGCACTGGCGTACCACGTCAACGTATTTACTGTTTCCTAGGAAGCAGTCGCCGGTGGTTTTGTGCACTCCGCACGCGCAGTCGGAATCGGTTTCACAGTAGGTTTCGGGATTTACTGTTGATAGAGTAGTTGGAGTGGTTGTAGCGGTAGTTGTGGTTATTGTAGTTAGGGTAGTGGTTGAGGTTGTTGTAGCCTGCCAGTTAGTCTGGATGAACCAGGCAGCTGAGGCCAGAACAACCAGCGCAGCCAACAACATGATTATTTTTTTTGATTCCATTTTCATGTGAACTGTAAATCAGACTCTCCGCCTAGCTTGAGGAGACCGTCTGAAAATATTACCGTATTATTAACGTATACGCTGCTTGAAGTTAAATTAAGCATATTGCCGCCGCTGATACTGAGGAACCCCTGAGACGTCCCAGACCGAACCTGCACGTCAGTGTTCGTGCAGTTAGTATACGTGTTGACGTTCCAACCGCTCCCGCTTATCCCGGCACCATTGCACACGTTAGTATTGCAGGTGTAGACACGAACATCATCTATGAACCAGCCTCTGCCAGCGGTTGATGACGATGATGTTGAGTCCGAGCCCATCTCGAAAAGGAAGCGGGCGTTATATCCTGCAATCGAACTTAAGTTAAGTTTCGTCGATAGGTATCCTGAAGTGTAATAGCAGTAGGCTGGACTGCCTCCGCCGATTGGGTTGTTTCCGAATACTTTGACCAAGTCATTGTAACTGTTATTTATTATCATCGAGTTCGCATCATACCATGTGGCCCCGCCGTTAGTCGTGTAACCTATCACTCCGGCATTGTTGCAGTAGCCTAGCGTGCTGTCGAAGTCGTAGGCTTGCTTGAAGTGCATGTAGGGAGTTGTTGCTGCCGGAAGAGTTACGTTCTTCAACATATAGACGTAGGAGTAGGAGGCAAGCCCGTAGTTGTCGTAGCCCCATAGGTGGCTCTGTCCGCTTGTCGCATAAATATTATAATAGAACCACCCATATGTTCCAGTATAGTATTCATCCCAGTTACCACTGGACGTGTTCTCCATGTTGTCGTAGAATAGGGTGGCTGGTTTTCCGGAGTAGCATAATGGAACGTCTGTTGCCGCGCAGCTTGTCGGCTGCTTGTTCATCTCCGTTGCGTTGACCGCCTTCGCAACCTGTAGCCGGTCGTCTGAGCTGAATCCGAGGTTTATCGCAGCCTGTATCAGCGCGTCGTACAAGTCCTGGTAGTCGCTGCCTGAAGTCAGGAGGTTGGTCTGGGCTTCGTAGAACAGGCGTGCGGTCTTGTTGACGCCAAGCCCGGTTACGGTGTATCCGTTGAATGAGCCGCCGTCAGTAATCAGGTATGCGGCCTTGTTCCCCACGCCGCAATTAGTGTGTACGCCGCCGTTGTCGCCGGTCCCGCAGACGTAGTTGGCGCTCGTCATCTTGTCAGGGTCGCCGTATGCGGGCGGGTTGCTCATATCTCTCACAGCACCTATCGAGAGGTTCTCGCCTAAAAGCCATCTGCCTGCAGCCCCGGATTTTCCAGTATATATTTCAGCGAATTCCCCGAAGATGTCGGAGAACGACTCGCTCATAGCACCGGACTGCATATAGTAGTAGAAGCCGGACTCGTAGCTTGTCACGCCGTGGGTCATCTCATGGCCTACCACGTCCAACGCCCAAGTGTAATTTACGCCGAAATACATTTTCTGATAAGTGGAAGTCCAGTAGGCGTTGGCCATGGGACAGGAGGATCCGCTGCCGGTAGGGCACGACCTCGTTACGCCGATGATACCCATGCCAGAAGCGTTGATGCTGTCCCGCCCATGATATATGCTGTAGAAGTCGTAAACGTCTCCAAAGTACTCGTACGCCTTGTCTACGTCCGTTATGCCGCTTGCACCATCCCCTTCAGAACGCTTCAAGTCCCCTATTACTGGAACAGGGGACTTCTCCACGTTGTTGTGGTCGTATATAGTGCGGTTTTTAATTGTTTCTATTTGAGTGAAGTGGAGTGTTATGTCTCCTGTGCGGGCGTCGACTAGAACAAGCTCGTCTGTCGGAGCAAATTCTGTTGCGTGCACGTCCATCCTCCAGACTAGTTGCTTGGGTCCTTGGCCCCAGCCGAGCATTACCGGGTCGTATATCCAGAGTTCGGGCGTTGTCGCCTGCAGGAGGTCTTGCTCTAGGTCGTAGTATTCTGCGATTTGCGTTACCGCTGTTGACTCGGCTTCGCCTGCGGAGACCGTTGGAGTGGTGTCGACTGCGATGTCTGGTGATATCTTGCTTGTTGCGGACAGTATTCTGTTTCTGCTGTCTGTTTGTACTATCATTTCGCCGCCTAGTACGGGGATTCCTTGGTGGCGCTGTTGGAATCTGACGAACGAGCGTCCGTCAACGTTTTTCTCGCGCATTACGGAGAGGTCGCTTTGGTCGCTCACGCCGAACTGTTGGGCGTTGGCCGCGATGAATCCGCGGGCAGCCTGCTCGGGATTGTCTATGGATGATAGTGATGCTGCCGCAAGGCCTGCCTGAGGAACCTCGAACGGTTGGAAGGGGTCGAAGCCTACGAACCGGACTTTGCCGGTCCTAGGGTCGGTTGAGACGCGCTGTACTCCAGAGGATGCGAAACCTTCGCTTGGAGGAGATGTTAGAGTATCGCTTGCTTCCGACAGCTCATGCCCTTGGGGGGACCCACCGGCGAGAATACCGTTTGAGGCAGCTGACGCCAACGCGCATAACAACAGAGTCAGGAGCAGGGTCTTCCAAAAGGCTGTCATATTAATTGTTTTAAATTAAAGGAATAAAAGCATGGCAAATAGGAGAATTAAGAAAGTGGGCGCGTTCGAGCGGGTTCTAGGCCTGAACGTATGGGTTAAGGCGGGTTTAGTATTCGCTTCCGGCTTCATCGCGAGGGTTCTTCTGGATTTGCTTTTCATGCTCGATTACGGCTGGCATGCCGTGAATCACATCGAGACGTGGTTTTACTATGGAGTATCACAAGGGAGTCTTCTTCCTGCCAACGGGCTTGCCGACCCGACTTCCTGGATTCTCAGGCTCGGCGGCATTCTGCTTCCCGGGGAGCTTTCGTTCTATTACGTTTTGCTGTTGAGCGCGGCTTTATCCGCCTTGACTGCGGCTGCCTTGTTTCTGCTGGCTAGGGAGGAGTGGGGCGACGAGGCTGGTCTTGCGGCCGGCTTGATTTACGCTTTCATGGTGGAGCCATTGTCCTTGAGTCTGATGGGCTTCACGCACGACCACCTGCAGCTACTGCTTTTCGTTGTTGTGCTGCTTTCCTGCGTGAAGGCCGTGAAGTCTGCGGGCAGAGAGAGGGTTGTGTGGGCCGGCGCCTACGTTGCCGTAGCCTACCTGGGGTTGAGTATCAACGACGTCATGAAGGTTGCGCTGGGAGTTTCCCTGCTGTACGCCGCGAACGCTGTCGCAGGCAGGATTCTCTCGACGAAAGACTACCGCGTATTATTCGCCCTGCTTCTTGCAGCCATGATATTCGGCGGCTTCTTCATCCTGCCGTCCATGATTGAAGGGTCGCTGGAATTGATGCCGCAGGGCAGGAGCGGGAGCGTCGACATAGCGCCGATAGCGCCATCGAACTTCTGGCTTCGGTTTAACGTGCTCATCGCGCTTTTGCCGCTCGGCCTCTACGTCGGGTACGTGAAGAGGGACGTGAACGGCCTGGCGCTCGCGATATTCGGCCTTGCGTTATGCACGGTGATGGACAGGGGAGCGAGGATACTGGATTTAGGATTGACTTTGTCGACTGCGGGTTTGCTGCGCGGCTGGAACAAGAGCTTCACAATGTATGCCGGAGTCCTGGCCTTGATTGTATTCGGATTCTTCCTCACGCAGTCGAGCGTGAGCCTGGCGTACAACGTAGTGTTCGTGGCCGCGGGATTGCTGTTGTTTGCCGTAATCGCGTTTGAGGGTATGAGGATGGACAAGGTTCTTTTAGTCCTCGCGCTAATCGGCCTTGCAGCCAACCTGAACTACGTCTACACGATAGACTCGAAGAAGATTACGCCTGAAGCGGAGTACGACGCCTTCAAGTGGCTGCAGAGCAACTACGCAGGGGGGAAAGTCCTCGTAGGATGGGACCACGGCTACTACCTTAATGCGTTGACCGGGCTTACTGCGGTGTCCACGCCCAACAAGGTGGAGTACGGCGTCCACGACGCGTTGTGGCTTCCGGAAAAGCAGGCTGCATTAGAGTTGAAGAATGCTGGAGTAGGTTACGTCGTCATCAGCGACAGGAACTTCAACATCATCAAGACGGGCGGCTCATACTCCTTCGTCCTCTCGGGAGGGTTGGTTCTTGAGCCTGCAAAGGCGCCGCCGATAGAGCTGGTCGAGTATCTGACGGCATACAAGCTGAGGAACGGCCAAGACTTGCATTACTTTGTGAAGGTGCATGAGGAAGTCGACAACAGCACAGGGATAAAGATTATGGTGTACGGGGTGGATGTGAACGAAAGCCTGCCGAGCGGCGAGGTTCCTGTGACCGTGTTCCTAATGAACTCCGGCGGACCTAAGGCCGCTGAAGTAGCAGTTGAAGTCACAGACGGCGTGAATTCCTTGTCTGGATTTTTCAACACGACAGTCAGCGCAGAAGGAGTCAGCGAGCAGATGTACACCGTCAAGGGCAACGTCGCAGGCGCGTTAAACTGTAGCGCGAGCGTCCGGCCGTCAGGCGCGGAAAAATGGGGTTACTCAGGCTCCATGACGTACGTCAACGAAGGGCCTGATGGAGACTACAACATCAGCATCGCGCTAGTCGACAACACGCTCACCAAGTCTTCCGGAGTAAAGACGGTGGAGGACAAAATCGAAAGGCAGCTGCACTTCACGCGAAAAGAGAAGAAGACTATCGACTACGAGTTCAACAAAAAATACCAGGACCACCAGTACGTGATAGCCCACAAGCACGACGGAAACCTCACATGGGTCGAGGCGGAATCAAGCAAGCCTGTGGGCGAGAGGGTGGACGCATTATACGCGTTCTGCTGAAAGGATGAAAATAGCCTTAGTCACGGAGTATTTCCCGGGAAGCGAGAGGAGAGAGATAAGCGGCGGAGTCGAAGCCAGGGTATTCTACGTTGGCAAGCATCTTGCCGAAAGAAACGACGTTACGGTGTACGCGAGCCTCCAGCCTGGACTCCCAAGGGAGAGCGAGTTCGAGGGCATGAAGGTCGTGAGGGTAAGGCCGGAGGTCGAGTACTCCCAAAGCTCGTCGCTCGCAAAGAGGATTACATTCATCAGGAACACAGTGAAAGAGATGAGGAAGGAGTCCTACGACGTGGCGGACGGCTACAGCTTCGTGTCATACCCCGCCGCCTGGAACAGCAGGGCAGGCAAAAAAATAGCGACATACCATGACGTCTGGACTGGGGAATGGATGATCCATTTTGGATTGAAAGGCATCATGGGCGAAGCCCTCGAGAGGTACGCTCTCACGAGACGGTGGGACAAGTTCATCGCAGTCAGCGAGTACACTAAAGGAAAACTTGTGAAGGCGGGTGTAAACCCGGAGAAAATCTCGGTCGTGCACAACGGAGTAGACTACGAGCAGGTGAAGGAGACTAGGGTAGCAAAGGCGGAAACGCCTACGGTGTGTGCGGTCTCAAGGCTCGTGAAGTACAAGAGGATAGGCGACCTAATCGAGGCGATGCCTGAAGTCAGAAAGAAGATTCCGGACGCAAGACTAGTGATAATCGGCGGGGGGCCTGAAGAACAAAGACTGAAGGAACTGGCGCGGAAACTAGGCCTCGGTGAATCAGTCGAATTCATGGGATTCATCAAAGACCACAAGAAAGTACTCGACACGATAAAAAGCTCGCACGCGTTCTGCCTGCCGAGCGCAGTCGAAGGATTCGGCATAAGCATAATAGAGGCGATGGCACTGAACGTACCCTACGTCGCGTCCGACATACCTGCGATAAGGGAGGCGACCCACGGCGGCGCAGGAGGCCTGCTCCACAAAACAGGGGATGCGAAAGACCTCTCTGAAAAGCTGGTGAACGTCCTTGAAGGGAATGTGAAAGCCGACGCCGACTTCATAGAAAAGGAATACGACTGGAAAAACCTCGCGCAAAAAGTGGAGGAAATCTATAGGAGTATCAATTAAGAAAATATTAATATTAGTCTGGTTTTTTGGTTGTTGTGCACGTTATTTTGTTTCGACTGGTTTGTATGGTGCAGTCGTTCGGTATTATCTTTCTGGGTTCGTTGTTCTTCCAGTCTGCAGTCAGACACTTCAACGCATCCCTGAGAGAGTTTATTCTGATATTATTGCAGTATTGTAGTGCGCTACAACCCTGCTTGTCTACGGGAGTGTTTTT